>JABJCS010000339.1 GCA_018665505.1 Alphaproteobacteria bacterium | reverse complement strand
TCGAACCAACCGATGCATGCCATGAGAACGGCGGCGAGTGCGAGGCTGCCGCTGGCAATAGTCGCGGGATAGCGGAACTGGTCCGCCAATTCACCGCCGATCAGAATGCCGACGGCGCTACCGCCGAGATAAGCCGTGATGCCCGCCGCTGCCAGATAGAGAGGCGCGTTGTAGATTTCAACCAAGGCGGTGACGGAGAAGCTTTGCAGCCCTGCCAGCGCCCCCGCCGCCAATGCGAAGTAAAAGAAGGCGGCGACCAAAGGCTTGTTGGTGAGGAGACCTTTATAGAACGCTGCGTCAGCGCTTTGGCCGCTTTCCCTCTCGGCCTTTGCCGTCGTACGAGGCATCTCAAGAGCCGCGCGAAACCGGTAGATGATGAGAGCTACGCCGAGGCCGAGCAATCCGGCGACCACCAAACCGGCACGCCAACCCGCGATGCTGGCAATGCCGTAATAGACGATGACCGGGGCAAGGAAATACCCGCAGGTGCCGCCGAATCCGTGCAGGCCGAAGGCCCGGCCGAGGCGGCTGGGGTGCACTTTGGCGGAGAGAATCGACAAATCCGCTGGATGGAAAACGCAATTGCCGAGGGCGGCCAATACCGCGAGTGGGATAAGCACCCAATAGGCAGGCACGAAGCCCATCAAAAGCACGGCGGATGACATGGTGACGATGCCGAACAGCATCAGTCGGTCGCCACCATATCGGTCGACGAGAATGCCGACGAAGGCCTGGCAAAGACCGGAGACGCCGTAGAACACCGAGATAATTAGCCCAAGGGCTGTATAACTGACCCCGAATTCCGCTTTCAACAATGGAAACAGGGGTCCCAATATCACCTGGTAGAAATGCGAAAGCAGATGGGCGAGGGCAACGAGGCCGATGACCAGCGTGTCGGAGCGTCCCGCAAGATGTGGCGCGGTCATTGGCTAACCCATGGGTGAGAAAAATAAAGAAGCGGTGTTCTACATAGGTATATAAAACCTTCGCGCTTCCCAAGGGGGATTTTTTCATTAAGGTCGCGGGCACGGAATTTACATCGTTTGGGAGAGAGCCATGGCCGAGAACATTAAAGTCCAGACCGTCGCACATGTCGTCTTTGAAGGGTTTACGACGCTGGACATGTACGGCCCGGTTCAGGCCTTCGCGAGCTGCCGCGTTCCGGACGGCGACGGCGGATGGCTGCGGTATTTCAACCAGTTCACCATGGGCGATACAGCGACCGGCATGAAGTCCGGTGAAGGGCCGACGACAACGGCGGATTACTGTTTCGAGGATGCGCCGGATTACGATATCTTGCTGATCCCTGGTGGATTTGGCACCCGCGCCGTGGTCTCTGACGACGCTTTGTTGAAAAAAATTGCGGCGATGAGCGCCAAAGCGAAAGTCACCGCGACCGTATGTACCGGCTCCGCCGTGCTGGCGCGGACCGGCTTGCTCGACGGGCGACCCGCCACCTCGAACAAGGTGGCGTGGGATTGGGTGCTGGAGCAGGGCCCAAAAGTCGATTGGAAGCGCCAGGCGCGCTGGGTCGATGACGGCGATATCGTCACCTCATCCGGTGTCTCTGCCGGGATCGATATGGCGTTGGATTTGATCGCGCGCTTGCACGATGAGGAGACAGCGGTCAATTCAGCGCGGTTCATGGAATACATCTGGAACCGCGATCCGTCGAACGATCCGTTTGCCTGAGATGACCAAATTGTCGCGCGAGGACCTGACGGGAAAGGCGCAGACCGTCCTTGGATTGATCGATCCGACGGAGCTTGGGCCGACTCTAATGCACGAGCATCTGCTTTGGGATATCCGCACGCCGAAGATGCAGGCGGACCCGGACCAGGGGCCGGAAATCAATCTCTGTAACTGTTGGCACGTGAATTACGGGGCAAGGGGAAAAGTACCCCGCAACTTGGTTCTATTCGACCGGGAAATCGCGACCAAGGAAGTCGCGGAAATGCGGGCGGCCGGCGGGCGCACGATCGTGGAGTTGACCGTTGGTGGATTGAAGCCCGATCCGGAAGGCTTAGTCAGGATATCAGCAGCGACGGATACTCACATTGTAATGGGATGCGGCCACTATGTGGACGAATACCAAGACCCGGCGAACCGGAACCGCTCCGTTGACGATTTTGCGGCGGAGATGATTGCGCAAATTTATGAGGGAGCATGGGGTAGCAATGTCCGCGCCGGATTGATTGGCGAAATCGGCTGCCAATCACCTTGGACTGATCTGGAGAAGCGGGTCATGGAAGGCGCCTTGATCGCACAGACGGAAACCGGGGCCGCGCTCAACGTGCATCCCGGACGCGATGCGGGCCAGCCGCAGGAGGTGGCAGAGTTTGTGGCAGCGCGCGGCGGGGATATGTCGCGTCTGATCATCAGCCATATCGACCGAACCGTCTTCGATGACGAGCGCTTGTTTCGTTTGGCGGATACCGGATGTGTGATTGAGCTCGATCTTTTCGGGCAGGAGCAGTCCTTCTATGCCTTGAATTTCAAGGTCGACCTGCCGAACGATGCGGAGCGCTTGCGCTGGATCAGACGGCTAATCGAACGCGGACACCTCGACCAAATCGCGATCTCGCACGATATCTGTTACAAGACGCGGCTCTCCACCTTCGGGGGGCATGGCTATGGCCATATCTTCGAGAACGTGTTGCCGATGATGCGGCGGCGCGATTTCTCGGAAGCGGAGATCCAGCGCATTACGGTGGAAACGCCGAGACGACTGCTAACGTTTGTTTGAGGGGATGGGACAATGGGAAGATCACAAGAGTTACAAACATTCATAGACGCGACGCGCGATGCATTCGCCGCTTCGGGTGCGAGTGCCGATGCCCTGGTCGTGGCGGGGAAAATATTCGGTGCCGCAAATGCCGTGCCGGGCGAAGAAGCGACACCTGACCCGATCCGAATGCCGGTCTGCGAACATCTCAACCATGCCTTGGAGCGCGCGCGCGGCGAAGATGGACCCGTAGCTGCCCTCGCGGAGGCCTTGGCGGAGATAGCGCCGCGCTTGATGTGGGTAACCCGTCCCAATGGCGAGAACGACGATGACACTTTCAAAGCACGTCACGCCAATGCGGTTGTCGTCGGCAAGGGCGGGTTGGAAGCTCGTGACGATATCCGTATCGGCATGAGCCTATTAGCGCCAGAGACCCGCTATCCGGATCATCGCCACCCGCCGGAGGAAATCTACACTGTGCTATCACCCGGCGAATGGAAGCAAAACGGGGAGGGTGAATTCCGCGCACCCGGCGTCGGTGGGTTCGTCCACAACGTCCCCAATATCATCCACGGCATGCGCTCCACGAATGTGCCTCTGCTCGCGGTGTGGAGCCTGTGGTCAGGAGATAACGCATGAGCCTTAAATCACCGAACGACCCGAGGGTCACTCATCATTACGCTGATCTCGGCGAAGTATTGCTGCATTACGTGACCGCGGGCGAGGGTCCGCCGGTGGTGTTGATCCACGGTTACCCGCAGACATGGTGGGAATGGCGACATCAGATACCGGCTCTGGCGGAAAAGTATACCGTGATCGCGCCGGATATGCGTGGCCTTGGCGACAGTTCGCGCCCGGCGTCGGGCTACGACAAGAAAACCATCGGCAATGATATTTGGCGCGTGGTGAACGAAGTGCTTGGCCACGAGAGCTTCTATCTCGTGGGGCACGATTGGGGCGGGCCGACGGCCTATGCGATCGCGGCGGCGCATCCGGAAGCGGTGAAAAAGTTGGCCATTATCGATGTGCCGATCCCCGGCTGTGGTGGCGATTTCTCGCAAGGCGGTCGGCGTTGGCATCATCAGTTCCATATGACGCCGGACCTTCCCGAAGCGCTTACTGCGGGGCGAGAGGATATCTATCTCGCTTGGTTTTATCGCACCTTTGCCTATCGCCCGGACGCCATCGACGCGGATGATTTGGCGGAATATGTGCGCACGTATTCCCAACCAGGTGCGATGCGCGCCGGGTTCAGTCTCTATCGGGCGGCGGCACAGGATGTCGTCGACAATCAGGCCAATATCGCGCACCAGAAACTTCCGATGCCGGTACTGACCGTATCCGGCGGGACCAGTTATCCCCACGGTCGAGGTCGTGGGCCGGAGACGGAAGACTCCTTGAAGCGTGTCGCCGTCGACGTGCGTAGCGAAGTGGTGCCGGATTGCGGCCATTTCGTGCCCGAGGAAGCGCCGGAGTTTCTGAACACTCGGTTGCTCGAATTCTTTGGCGAAGGCGAGTGAGGAAAGTTTAATGAAAACCCTTCGCGTCAACGATTACGACATGGCCTATCTCGACATCGGGCAGGGAACGCCTTTGGTCTGCGTACACGGCTCGCTGAATGATTTTCGGGCCTGGGCGGCGGTATTGAGCCCTCTGTCGTCGAACCATCGATTGATCGTCCCGAGCCTCCGCCATTATTTCCCCGAACAGTGGGACGGCCAAGGCGGCATGTTCAAAATGGCGCAGCATGTGGACGATGTGATCGCGTTCGTCGAAGGGCTGGGTTTGGGACCGGTTGACTTGATCGGTCATTCTCGGGGCGGCCATCTCGCGTTTCGAATGGCGCTGAAGCGCCCGGACTTGATCCGTAAGCTGGTCTTAGCGGAGCCGGGCGGCACGCTTGAGGATGCGCTGATGCCGGACAATGCTGATGACGGAGCGCCGGCGGCGGGCTCACGGGCGCATGTGGCGCAAGCGTCGGAGAAAATTGCGGCGGGTGATCTCGAAGGTGGGTTGAAGGCCTTTATCGATGGTATTAACGGGCCCGGAGCATGGGACGTTCTTCCGGCGGCGGATCGGCAAATGCGGGAAGATAATGCGTATACCCTGTTGGCCCAGATAGACGAAGGCCGCCAGCCTTATACGCGGGCGGAAGCGGAAGCCGTCTCGCTACCGACCCTGTTCGTCGGGGGCGCTGATACGCCCGGTTTGCTGCCAATCGTTCTGCGCGCGTTGGCGGCTCATGTGCCGGGTGCGAAGACGCTCATCATTCCCGACGCCGGGCACAGTATGTTCCGACAACAACCAAAAGCGTTCTGCGATGCCGTGCTACCGTTTCTGGACTAGGGGAAAACCTTAGTGCTGCTTGGGAAATCCTGGATGAGAAGAACCCCGCTCCTCGCGTAGTATCCGCACATCACATAAGAGCAGCCGAATGACGACGATAGGCCTCGCTCAAAGCACCTTGTGGAGTACTGAACTTGACAAAATTATCGGCGGTGTCTTCTCCAGAAGACCCGATCACTAAAACTCACCCTTATAGGTACCTTGATCCCTGCCTCCCTG
>JABJCS010000338.1 GCA_018665505.1 Alphaproteobacteria bacterium | reverse complement strand
GGATGTATAACGGCGTGCGTTTGGCTGAGAAGGGCGTCGTCGTGGTGACGATCAACTATCGCCTCAACGTCGCGGGCGGCTTTGCCCACCCTCTGCTGACTGAAGAATCGGGCGATGGTGCGTCGGGCAATTATGCGCTGATGGATCAGATTGCGGCTCTCGAATGGGTTCGCGACAACATCGCCGGTTTTGGTGGCGATCCTGGGAACGTGACGATCTTTGGTGAGTCCGCGGGCGGGCGCAGCGTCTCCGTCTTGATGACTTCACCTCTCTCCAAAGATTTGTTTGACAAAGGTATCTGCCAAAGCGGGGCGCTTCGGGATACCGGGAGTACTCTCGCCGCACGGGAAGCCCTAGGCGTCGCTGTCGCGGAAGCGATTGGCTGTACGACCCTGCCCGACTTGCGCGCCGCCGAATGGCGGACGATGGAAGACGCCGTCGCGTTCGACAGCAACCCCTTCGTCGATGGCAGGGTCATCCCCGATACGCCGGAAGCACTCTATGCCGCCGGGAAAATACACGACAAACCTCTGCTGATTGGCACCAACGCCAACGAAGCCGGATTGTTTGCCCAGATGCTGAGCACGCCCATTGATACGACGGCGAAATTCCACGCTATCGTCGAGGGAGAGTTCGGACCGGCCGCGAACGATGTACTGGCGGCCTATCCGGCAGAGAGTGACGCGGACGCACAAGATGCTTGGAACGCTCTGCGCACCGACATGTGGTTCAGCCTTCCCGCGCGCAAGCAAGCCCGTTGGTTGGAAGCAGCGGGGCGACAATCTTATCTCTACTGCCTCTCACGCATACCGCCGTGGCGAGGTGGCAAAATCATGGGAGCTCATCATGGGGCCGAAATTGCTTACGTCTTCGGTGGCGGCGTGCGCTGCGGATCCTTCGATCCCGACGGCGCGCAAGACCCGCTCGATCGCGCCTTGAGTGATGCCATTATGTCCTATTGGGTAAATTTCGCTGCGACCGGCGATCCAAACGGCGACGGTTTGCCGGACTGGAAAGCGTATTCGTCATCGGTGGAAGATTATCTGCATTTTGGTGATACGGCGGCGGCCGACACCGCGTTGTTCCGTGAGCGGCTCGACGTGTTGGAAGCGGCACTCGCGCATCATTCCGGCAAATCCAATATCTACGGAGACTAGTTCCAGACCATGGCCAAAGCATTCGAAGACGTCCGCATCGTCGATTTCACTCAAGTTCTCTGCGGGCCGATGGCGACCGCGCAACTGGCGCTGCTCGGCGCGGATGTCATCAAGATCGAGCAACCGGAAATCGGCGATCAAATGCGCATGCTCTCTGCCCGTGACATCTGGGCGGAAAAACGTTGCGGGCCTGGATTCATGGGCGTTAATTACGGCAAGCGTTCCATCACCCTCGATCTGAAAGCACCGGAAGCGAAGGAAATCGTCGGGCGATTTGTGGATGGCGCGAATGCCATTGCCGAAAACTTCAAACCCGGCGTCTTGAACCGCCTCGGTTTCAGCTATGACTGGGCGCGAAACATTCAGTCGAATATCGTTTATTGCGCTATCTCCGGCTTTGGCCAGGAAGGCCCGATGAGCGGCGCCGGCGCCTATGATGGGGCCGTACAGGCGATCTCGGGCATGATGGCCGCGACCGGCACACCGGAGAGCGGCCCGCTCCGCGTCGGCTTCCCGGTCGCCGACATGACCACTGGCATGAACGCTGCCTTTGCCCTGGCCAGCGCGCTTTACCGCCAGAAGGCAACCGGTGAAGGACAATATCTCGACCTTTCGATGACGGACGCGATCCTATCGCTTATGAATTACTCGGTTAGCCGCTATTCCGTTGCCGGTGACGTGCCAGAACTACTGGGCAACAACTCACCGACCTTCCAAGGAACCTCGAGTGTTTTTCCAACCAAGGACGGTTTCCTCAATATTTCCGTCTTCACCGATAAAATGGCGCTGCGCCTATGTGATGCCATCGGCCATCCCGAATGGAAGGAAGATGCGCGCTGGAATTCGGTGAAAGGCCGCACGGAGGATTTCGACGAAATTCAAACCATTCTGACGGACACCCTCTCCCAGAAAACGACGGCGGATTGGATGCCGATCATGGAAGCAGACGGCGTGCCCGTCGCGCCGGTGCACGACCTGCCGGGTGCGCTCGACAGCGAGCAAGTCAAACAACGGAAGTTCATGATCGACCTTCCGGCACCCACTGGTATCGACGGCGATGTCAGCCTACCGGGTGCCTCATTCATCGCCTCCGAAGACTCCCCCGGCACAGATCGCTCACCGCCCCGTCTCGGCGAGCACACCGACGAAATTCTCGGAGAATTCGGCTACAGCAATTCCGAAATCGCCACCTTTCACGATAAGGGCGTGGTCTAACTAGGAACGCCGCTGACTTTAACTATTACCGTGCCTCTCTAAATCACCTAATAGATAACCGGTGTTAGTCAGGTTTGAGGACGCCATGGATTTCAATCTCTTCATGTATTGCACGATCGGTCGCCGCGCCGAACTTGAGGCCGGCATGGCGGGCCACAAACCGGAACTTTATCAACGCATGTTGAGCGAGATCGCGGAATATGCGCGCTACGCTGACGAAGCAGGCTATGGCGGCTTCGGTCATCCGGAACATCATCTGCAAATCGAAGGGTTTGAGATCGCCAACGATCCGACCTTGATGTCCATGTGGCTCGGTAAACATACCGAACGCCTGAAGGTCATCACCTGCGGTTTCGTCTCCACCGCCCATAACCCATTGCGTACGGCTGAAGCCATTGCAACCATGGATCATATGTTGGGCGGGCGGTTTGGCGTCGGCATTGTGCGCGGATATCAGGCGCGTTGGGTCGACAATTTCCGCATTCGCCCGGACTTACAAGCGGTCGGCCCATGGAACAAGAACTCCAAACAAGACACGCTCAACCGCGAGTATTTCGAGGAGTTCGTCGAGATTGTCGTGAAGGCGCTCACCCACGATACCTTCTCGCATCGGGGTAAGTTCTGGACCTTCCCACCCGAAGGGTTCGTCAATCCGCACCCGCATTCGGTCTATGCGGATTACGGAAAGGGCGTCGCTTCCGATATGACGGTCAGCGAGATCGGCATCGCGCCGCGCCCGCTGCAGTCACCGCACCCGCAACTCTATGGTGGCTTCACGGCGTCAATGACCACTGCCAAATTCTGGGCGCAATACGCGGGCCGGCCAATTGTTCTCGCCGAAGATTTGGATTTCTGTAAAACCATCTGGTCGGTCTATCGCGACGAGGCAGCGAAATTCGGACATGACATTGCGCCCGGCGATGAAGCCGCTTGGGGTGGGTTGATGATCTGCGCCGAGACTGACGAAGAAGCCCACGCTCAATTCGAGGACGTTAAATGGTTCTGGGATAAATGGCCGGAACAGTTCGGCCAAGGGATGCCGAAGCTCCTGGTCGGCTCACCGGACACGATCTCGCGGGATATCGAAGCCGCGTCGAAAGCCGTGCCGATCAACGAGTGTTTCCTACTGATCCCGCAAGGGTTACACACGCGCGATCAGATCATGCGCTCGCTGGAGTTATTCGGCGATAAGGTGATGCCGCGGTTTGCAGGCTAATCGATACTCTCACTCGCGGTAATCGTCATTCCGGAGCTTGCGTAGCAAGAATCTGGAATTATGGCCTGAGTCTCTCAAATTGAATCCGAATTCATATAAGCACATCTCAGGCAATAATTCCGGATCGCTATCGCGTCCGGAATGACGGAAATCGGCAAGGATGACTACCGCTTGCCCTTTGCCTCGCCGCCGAGCCCCGCATTTAAGGAGTCCGCGTCGGGGCCTTCGCTTATCGTCGTGAACATATCGGTGACGCTGGAGTAGTCCTGATACCCCAACCGCGCCAATGGTCGTAGGCGAGCAATATCCAGCTTGCCTTCGGGGGTCAGCGCATCATCGCGGATATGCACGCCGACGACTTGTCCCACGACAACATGGGTCGTGTTTTGGTGAGAATAACCCGGCAATACGAGAATGTTGTGGAGCTTGCACTCCAGATGGACGGGCGATTCCGCGACCCGCGGCGGCTTCACTAGCCGCGAGGCCTCTTTGGTAAGGCCGATGGCTTCCATCTCGTCCACGTCAGCGGGGAAATATTCCGCACTTTTCACAACCGCCTTGCGCAATTCATAAGTCGCCATGTTGCAGACAAATTCCCCGGTCCGCAGAATATTCGCGACGGAATCTTTCATCTCCCCGGTCGGCTTATGGCTTCCGGAAAACATCACATATGGCGGGTCGTAGCCGAGATTGTTGAACTGGCTGTAGGGCGCCAAGTTCACATTACCCTGCTCATCCAAGGAGCTAATCCAACCAATGGGTCGCGGCACGACAATCGATTTATACGGATTGTACGGTAGGTTATGGTCGTTCTTTTCCGTGTCGTAGAACATTGATTGCTTTTTTTATATTAATTTCCGCAAGCGTTGAGCTCACCTTACGCAACGACACTTGAAGAAACAAACTATGTCCGGACTTTCTCAAAGAAATAGGTCCCCCCCAGCACCTATGCCGGAAGGGGACCTAATATTTGGAAATGTGGCCTATTTACCCTTTTTCAGGTTCCGCTTCCACAATGCGAAAATCGCATCCCACGCCTGCTCCGATGCCACCGGATGATAGGGGTCGCGCTCGGAGAATTGGAAGCCGTGCACCGTATCTTTATAGACCTTCACGGTCGCCTTGCATTTCGATCCCTTGAGGGCCTTACGCAGATTCTTCACATCTTCGTCCGGCACCGCGTGATCGACTTCGGCGAAGTTGAACAGCATCTCGCCCTTGATATCGTTGAGACGGAGATGCGGGGAATCGTCTTTGTCTGTGACAATGCCGACACCGTACATCGACGCCGCCGCCGCGATCCGTGTCGAGAATTGCGCCGCGACCGTGGTGACGTACTGCCCGCTCATGCAGTGACCGACAACACCGATGGGTCCTGGCGCACATTTGTCCTGAGCATCGAGCCAGGCGATCCAACCGCCGGTGTCTTCCGCGACCATCTGATTGTCCAAATGATGCATCGCCGCGAAGATCACTTTCGACATGCCCTCGTTACGGTGCGGGATATCGAAATGACAGGTGCCGAGCCGGTAGTACATATCGGGCAGGAGGCAGAAATAACCCATCTTGGCGATCCGCCGCGCCATGTTCTCAAGTTCGGTCCGATAGCCCGGCGCATCCATATAGAAGATGATCCCGGGATACTGCCCCGGCTCCTCCGGACACGCCGCGAAGGACCGGCATTTCCCGTATTTGGTAGTGACGTCGACATGCTGTTCGATAAGAGCCATGTGGGTGCCTCCCTGTCTGGCAAGTGATGGTCAATTCATTAGAAAATGACCTAAGTGCGAAGGGTGGAAAGACCACTGAGTGTTCATGGACTGGGCCCACCCTAACCCTCCCTCGTAAGCGGGAGAGAGTTAGGGTGAGGGCTTTAACTTTATTCCCCCCGCAGAAACGGCAGCGCCAACTCTAAAAACAGCTCTGGCGTTTGCACGGCCATGAAGTGACCCGTCTCGGCCTCGGCATATTGTGAGCCGGGGATCGAATCCGCCACGGCCTTGGCGGTCTCCGGCGGGCGAACGGCATCATGCACACCGCCGATGACCAGGGTCGGGCACGTGACCTTGTCGCCCTCTTCTGTGAGGTTGATCGACCCCAGCATCCGATTGATGGACGCGAAGCCATACGGATCGTTGGCGAGCCAGCGGCAGCGGTATTTGGCGAACTTCGCCGCGTCCTTGCGAAAGATATCCGAGTATGAGCGCGCGAGGCTGGCTTCGACCGAGGCGCGCATGCCGCTTTCCTCGACCAGTTTCGCGCGGTCCTGATACTGCTGCGCGCGGTCGGCGGTGGTGCCAGTTGCGGGACTGGTGAGCATCAAACGTTTTACCCGCTCCGGATAATGCATCGCATAGGCCATGGCGATTCCGGCGCCCATCGCGGTCCCGATGACATGGCACGGCCCGTCCATCCCGACAGCAGCGGTCAGCGCCGCGATATCGCCGGTCATGTCATTGATATCGAGCGTGCCCTTGGATTTCTCTGACAAGCCGAACCCGCGTTGATCGTAGCGCAGCACCCGGAACTCTTTCTCTAGAGCCGGCAACACATCGCTCCAACTTTCCAATGCACCACCCAACTCATGCACCAGAACAAGGTTCTCCTTGCCTTCGCCCGAGACCGCGTAGCGCAATGCCACGCCGTTTACTTCCATCCAATCCATCGCCATTTCCTTATAGTTCGGGGGCACTCAAGACGCCGCAATCATCCGCGTAGCTTAGCGTCGCTCCGCTCTTGGCCTGTAACTCGTCCCGCGACAAACCATCGATCATCTCTCGCACGAGGAACCCGTCGGGCGTGACGTCGACAACGGCGAGGTCGGTATAGACCCGGTCCACCGTGCCGACACCAGTCAACGGATAGCTGCAGGTCTTGACCAGTCGCGGCTCCCCGGTTTTGGTCGTGTGCTGCATGGTGACCCGTACGCTCTTCGCTCCGGTCACCAAATCCATGGCGCCGCCGACGAGTTGACCCTTGTGCGTCATCTTGGCGTCCCAGTTGGCGAGGTCGCCGGTCTGCGACACTTCGAACCCGCCGAGCAAGGTGACATCCAGATGGCCGCCCCGGATCATGGCGAAAGCCATGGTGGAATCGAACAGCGCCGCACCCGGGTTGAGCGTGATCTTCTGGCTGCCCGCGTCGACGAAATCTGGATCTTCCTCGTTCTCACCCGCGACGGGACCGACACCAACGATGCCGTTCTCCGAATGGAACATCAGGTCGCGGTCGACCGGTTTGTAGTTTGCAATCAGCGTCGGCATGCCAAGGCCGAGATTGACATAGGTGCCTTCTTCCAAGTCCTGCGCCGCGCGCCAGGCGATCTGATGGCGTGACAATGGCTGCATTATCCGAGCCCTCCCGCGTTGGCGGGGCTCATGTCCTCGCAATGAAACACTCGGTCGACGAATATGCCGGGGACATGAACGTCCTCAGGCGGGATCGGATCTTCCGAAGTGTCGCTCGTCTCGATCACCGTCACCCGCGCGGCCATCGCCATGGCGAGGCCAAAATTGCCCTGTGTGCCACGAAACCGCACGTTACCCCAACGGTCAACCCGAGCGGCGCGGATCAAAGCGAAATCCGCCGTCAGCGCATTCTCCAAAATACAGGGTTGGCCCTCAAAATCGCGCTCTTCCTTACCAGCGGCGAGATCGGTGCCCGCACCCGTCGGCGTGAAGAAGGCGGGGATACCGGCGCCGCCCGCGCGCATGCGCTCAGCGAACGTGCCTTGCGGCACCATTTCGATTTCCAACTCGCCATCGAGCCACTGGCGCTCGTAGTTTGACGTATCCGGCCCCCGGCTGCGCGCCGCGCTGACGACGACCTTGGAGACGCGCTTTGCGTCGAAAATGCCGGGCGCGAACCCATCGACGAACCGCACGCCGTTCAAGATCAAAGTTAGGTCCCGAGCGGACATTCCTTCCAGCGCCCGGACCAGCGCAAAAGGCACGCCCGTGCCACCGAACCCGTTCACCATAATGGATGCCCCATCGCCGAGCCCCTCCAGCGCGGCTTCCACCGTCTCTACTCGCTTGTCGATCATATTACCCCCGTGAACATTCGCTAGACATCTAGACTGAAGATACGCGGGAGCGAGCCGTTATTGTGGCCGAGCCTGGGGATTCTTTCTCGGAACGCTATCTTATGCTGCAACCATAGAAACTCTGAAAAGCGAGATGAGACCGTGAGCACTCCCCTTCCCCTCCAAGGCATTCGCGTCCTCGACATCGGCACCCTGATCGCGGGGCCATTCGGCGCCACGATGCTCGGTGATTTCGGAGCGGAGGTGATTAAGGTCGAACAACCGGGACGCGGCGACGCCCTGCGCGGCACGCCACAGGCCGACGGCACCGCGAACCGGTCGACGAATTGGCTGGTCGAAGCGCGAAACAAAAAATCCGTGACACTGAACCTGCGGGTTGAGGCAGGGCAGAGCATTCTAAAGGAAATGATCAAACACGCCGATGTGCTGTTCGAGAATTTCACACCCGGTACCTTGGAGCGTTGGGGCCTCGGTTGGGAGGAAGTGCGTAAGATCAACCCGAAGATCATCATGGTGCGGGTCTCGGGCTACGGACAAGTCGGCCCGTATACGAAACGCTCCGGTTATGACCGCATCGCACTCGGGTTTTCAGGTTACATGTACCCGACAGGCTTCCCAGACCGCTTCCCAGTTCGACCGGCCTTCCCGACGGCAGATTACAATACCGGCACCTTCGCTGCACTCGCCACCATGTTCGCGCTCTACCAACGCGACATGCAGGGCGGAGAGGGCCAGATGATCGACTTGGCGCTCTACGAGCCAACCTTCCGGATCACCGCAAACATGATGCCGAACTTCTTCCGCGACGGAGAAATTCGCGAGCGCATCGGCAACCGTAATCCGACCTTCTCTCCCGCGGGCACGTTCGAGACCAAGGACGGCAAATACGTCCAAATCGCGGCCGGCGGCGACAACGTCTTCCAACGCCTGGCCGCGGCCATGGGCATGCCGGAGTTGGCGGAGGACGAACGCTACAGCACCAGCCGCGAGCGCATCGCCCGCGCCGATGAGCTGGAAGCGCTCTTGGCGGACTGGGTGGGCCAGCAAATGTTCGCCGATATCGATAAACGCTTCGCCGACGCCAACGTGCCGTTCGGCGGCATCTACACGGCGGAAGACATTTCCCAAGACCCGCATTACGCCGCGCGCGAGAACCTCGCGACGGTGAGCGACAAAGACGAAGGCGACATCGTCATGCCCGCCGTGATTCCCAAACTGAGCGAGACGCCGGGGAGGATCGCCCACGCGGGGCCCGCGATTGGGTCTTACAACGATGAAATTTATGGGGAGTTGCTGGGGAAGAGCGCGGAGGAGCTGGCAGCGCTGAAGAAGGATGGGGTTATTTAGGACTGAAATTCAACCAATGTTAATTAAAACAACCGCTTCGCCGCTCAATGGCTAGAGATATAATCGCATATATTCTAGAAACACTCGTGATTTTTATATTTACTTGTATATTTTTAGGATTATTAAGAAAAATAAAATATAAATCCGTAACTCAGAAAATATATCAAAAATTATTCTGACGAAATAAAGCTAAATTATCAATTTAATATTTAAATTACCGGTATTAATTCGAAAACTATATTTGGGGCTGTCCCAGATAACTAGCCCATATTTGTTCTAACCCATTGCCTTAGCTGCGATAATTGGGCTGATG
>JABJCS010000337.1 GCA_018665505.1 Alphaproteobacteria bacterium | reverse complement strand
TGGCTTCGGTTTCTTCCTGCGCATCGCGGATCATCGGGACGAGCGACTGCGCGCGGCGCACCAGTTCTTCCGGCGTTGCATTTCCTGCATCAACTTTATCAATGGTATCTGGCACTTTCGTTCCCTCCCCTCATGTCCGCTGATCGCAACGAACCGATTATTGTCGGGAAACGCTATCAGCCCGACGGTTCCCGCACAATGTGTACCGCCGCGAGCTGGCCTTTACCGCTTCCGGACCGCATCCAGCTCAGCCGGTCTCTGTAGAATCGGAATCGGCTTGTTCAATATCGGGGCGTCCGGCCAGCTTAACGCGGATTCGGTTCTCGCCCAGCTTGGTGTTGTGCAATCGTTTGATAGCGGTCTGCGCCTCGCGCTTTTTCGGCATTTCGACGAAGCCGAAGCCTTTCGAATTGCCGGTCGCACCGTCGGACACGATAGTGCAGGCGACGATTTTCCCATGGGCGCTGAACAATTCCGTCAGGGCGTCCTCGGTAAGATCGCGTGGCAGGTTCAGAGCAATTATTTTCATGTGCACTCCGGCGGCGAAAAGGGAAGCCTATCCTTATCACGCGGGCCGGCGTTGTCAGAGGGAATAGGCCAGTCGATGTCGCGGTGCCGCTGATTTAATCGCCGTCATCCATCCGGAAACCTGGCTCCGTCTTGAATTTTTCGGCAATGAAATCGATATAGGCGCGCACCTTGGCGGAAACATTTCTCGTATACGGATAGACCGCATAAACGGCGGAATCCGTGTGCCGGGCCTTTGCGTGATATTCCGGCAATAACACGGTCGCATCGCCGCGCTGGATATCCTTGCCGACGACCCAGGACGGCAACAGCGCGATGCCCCCGCCGTTCAGCATCGCCGCGTTGATCGCCTCGACATTGTTGGACCGCAGATTTCCCTGAACGTTAATATCGGTCACTTTGCCCGTCTTCTTGTTTTCCAGGTCCCAGTGGCTTTCGCCCGGATTGATACGAAACTGGAAGCAGTTGTGATCCATCAGGTCTTCCGCCGTTTTCGGCGCACCGTGTTTTTCGATATAGGCGGGGCTCGCCACCAGAAGCCGCTGGATTCCGCTGAGCTTGCGGGCGATAAAACTTGTATTGGTCAGTCCGCCGACACGGATCGCAAGATCGGCGCCCTCCTCGATCAGATCAACGTAATGATCGGTTACCTGAAGTTCGACCGACAATTCGGGGTAGCGGTCGAGAAATTCCGGCAGCGTCGTCGCGATATAGCGGCGTCCGAACACGACGGGGATATTGATACGAAGTGTGCCGCGGGGCTCATCCTGCAGCTCGGTGACCGCGGCATTCGCTTCCTCGATATCGGAAATGATCCGTTCGGTGTGCCCGTGATAGGTCTCGCCCGCCTCGGTCAGGTGCAGCTTTCGCGTGGTCCTGTTGAACAGCCTTGTGCCGAGCTGTTCTTCGAGCGCGCTGATCTGGCGTGACACCGATGACGGCGCCAGGCCAATTGCGCGTCCGGCGGCCGAAAAACTGCCGGTTTCCGCGACCTTATTAAACAGGCGCATTCCTGTGAGCGTATCCATTTTATATCCCCAAACCCAAAACTCGCATCAATTTGGATTATGCGTTTATTGCACAAATCAATGCCGATATAAGCTCATTATCTTCGATGTCAACACAACCCACATACTATTCAACAGCGGCGAACCTGCCGCGACAGACATCAGGAGAATAAAATGTCCAGCAACGTTTATCTTTTCGACCCGAGCACGGTTTCCGCAAATTCGGATGACAAACCCCTCATTCAGATCCTGCGCGAAGCGGAACTGGCCCGGTCCCGGGAAAGCGCCAAGATCATTTACAACGCCTACAAGCGCATCGCGGGTCTGTTCCGGGCGAAACAAACGGTCGCGAAAGCGCCCGCAAAGGCGGCAACCAAAGACGAGCCCCGCCTCGCCGCGTAACGCCGGATCATACGCCACACGAAAAAACGCCCGCCCTCACCGGCGGGCGTTTTCTATTTCTTCTGTTTTTTCTATTTCGGGGCGGGGTAAAAGAGCTGAATCCCCTGCACCTTGTAGGCGGCAATCGCATCCTGTCCGTCACGGCCGGTCAGCCAACTGATAAACGACCGCCCGCCGGCAGCATTTACATGGCGATGGCGGGCTGGGTTCACCAGCATTATCCCATAGGGATTGAAAAGACGTTCGCCACCCTCAACCAGGATTTCAAAATCCCGCCGGTTGCGGAAACTGATCCAGGTTGCCCGGTCGGTCAGCGTGTAAGCGCCCATGCCGACCGCGGTATTGAGCGTCGCCCCCATTCCGCTGCCGGCTTCGCGATACCATTTGCCGCTCGCCCCTGCCGGATCGACACCACTGGCGCGCCACAGCGAACG
>JABJCS010000031.1 GCA_018665505.1 Alphaproteobacteria bacterium | reverse complement strand
TATCGAGGGCACATCACCTGATTTGGACGCTGTGGCGCACGAAGTCACCGAAGCGGGGGGCGATGCGATTGCGGTTGCGACGGACGTCAGTCAGGAAGACGACGTCAAAAAGCTGATCGCGACGAGTGTGGCGAAGTTCGGACGTATCGATTCGATGGTCGCCAACGCCGCTATCTTGGCGGGTAAGGGCGATCCCCTCGATATTTCACTAGAGACGTTTATGCGCATTCAAGAGGTCAACGTGGCCGGTGTGTTCTTGTGTCTGCGGGAGTCCGTGCGCCAAATACTCTCGCAAGGGGGCGGCGGCAGTTTGGTCACGGTGGGCTCCCGCGCGTCACGTCGCGGCGACGCCAACATCACTGCATATTCCGCGTCCAAGTTCGGAGTGATTGGCCTAACGCAGAGTTTCGCCATGGCCTATGCCAAGGATGGAATTCGCGTGAACTGCGTCTGTCCGGGTGCGGTAGACACCGATATGTATGTGCGCCAGACCAATGATTTCGCGGCGCGCGAAGGGGTCGACTTCGAAACAGCCCGCCAGAAAATGGGCGACGTCATTCCCCTTGGCCGATTGACCAGCGGCGACGATGTAGCTAAAGCCATCGTCTGGTTCGCCAGCGATGAGACCAGCCACGTGACTGGCCAGGCGTTTAATGTGAACGGCGGCTCTTGGATGAATTGAACCGGTACCCGCGTCTCCCTTGGAAGACGCCTTGGAATATCGGGGGCAAAACCTAAAATTTTGATACAAGACTGTCTTTATAAGGAAGCAGAAGAATGTCCGACGGGAAAATCGAAAGTTTTGACGTAGTGGTCGTAGGGGCGGGATTCGCCGGTCTTTATTCGCTGCATAAGCTTCGCGGCATGGGTATGAGCGTCAAGGTGTTCGAGGCCGGCGATGGTGTTGGCGGCACGTGGTTTTGGAACCGCTATCCGGGCGCGCGCTGCGACGTTGAGAGTATGGAGTATTCCTATTCCTTCGACCCCGAATTGGAACAGGAATGGGTCTGGCCGGACAAATACAGCAAGCAGACCGATATTCTCGCGTATGCCAATCATGTGGCGGACCGTTTCGATTTGCGCCGGGACATCCAGTTTGAAACCCGCATCAAATCGGCGCTTTTCGACCGTGAGACCAATCGCTGGACCATTGAGACGGAAAAGGGCGAGCGGGTATCAGCGCAATTCTGCATTATGGCGGTCGGCAATCTCTCGACGCCCCGAGTACCCGATTTCAAAGGCGTCGATAGTTTCAAGGGTGAGTGGTACCACAGTGGTCTCTGGCCGAAAGAGGGCGTCGATTTCACCGGCAAGCGCGTCGGCATTATCGGCACTGGATCGACCGGTATCCAAATTATTCCGCAAGTCGCGCCCCAGGCGAAACATTTGCACGTCTTCCAACGGACGGCGAATTACAGCTTGCCCGCGCGCAACGGACCGATGCCGGAAGAGGTCCGCGCGGCCCATAAAAAGAAGTACCGCGAGCTGCGCGAGCAAGCCTATTTCACGCCCTTCGGAATCGCCGGATATCCGCCGCCGGAGAAAGCCGCGATAGAGGCCGAAGCGGAAGAGCGAGCCGAAAAGTATGCCGATAAATGGGCTGAAGGCGGGACCATCAGCTATCTCTTCGCCTATAACGATCTGCTGACCAATGCGGAGTCGAACAAGACCGCGTCGGATTTCGTGCGCGAGCGTATTCGGGAAATCGTTAAGGATACGAAGACAGCGGAAATGTTGTGCCCGAACGACCACCCCATCGGCACGAAACGCATCTGCTTGGATAGTGGATATTACGAGACCTACAATCGCGATAACGTCACATTGGTTGACGTTCGCAGCGCACCGATCGAGGAGATCACCGAGACCGGATTGCGCACGAGCGAGGGTGAGTTCGAACTCGACGCGATCATCTTCGCGACCGGTTTCGATGCCATGACGGGCGCGATCCTGGAGATGGATGTCCGCACGTCCGACGGCCTCGCCATGAAAGATAAATGGCAGGACGGGCCGCTGACATATCTCGGCATCATGGTCTCAGGGTTTCCCAACATGTTCGTCATTACCGGCCCCGGCAGCCCCGGCGTGAAGTCGCAAATGATCCTTTCCATTGAGCAGCACACTGACTGGATCACCGATTGTATCGCGAATATGAGAGAGAAAGGCCTCACGATGGCCGAGGCGCAACCGGATGCCGAAGCGAAATGGGTTCAGCACGTTAATGAGGTTGCGGATACCACACTCTATCCGCAGGCGAACTCATGGTATGTCGGTGCCAACATACCGGGCAAACCACGTGTCTTCATGCCTTATGTCGGCGGTGTTGAGGCGTATAAGAAAATTTGCGACGGCGTCGCGGCGCAAGGCTACGACGGGATCGATCTCACCTGATGGAGACACTTGTTTAAACGTAACCGTAGCGCTCGAGGAAAAATCCTGAAATTTTCTCGACCTGTTCGATTTCGGCTGCGGACAAATCGGTTTTATATCGGCCGACCGCGGCAGCCGTTATAGGTTTGCCGTAGAATTCCGCCCCGAATATCGAACCGTCATCGCCACCGCTGGTCACTTCCTCTAAGGCGGTGTCCAACGACAATCCCGTCCAAAATGAGAGCCGCTGTATAATTTCCACCGGATGTTGGACGAGATCTTCGAACCGGACGACGCAATATCGGTCGTGGTGCTTGAGGAATTCTAAATCGGCAAGTGGCGCGTAATAGCTTAGAAATACGTGTGCGAGTTTGCCGATGCTGGCGCTGTCACCATCGGCGGCATCCGCGACCCCTAGATTTGCGGCCCGTTGTATGACACGACGCATGGAGACGACACCGTCGCGGGGATCGCGCAAGACAATGACGAACCGAGCCGAAGGCCGCAGTTCAGATAAAAAAGCGAACCGGCGCGTCAGTTCAGGGTTTTTCAAGATGAGTGGACTGTCGTCGGAGCCGTATCGGGATCGGATGCGCTGTAGGAGCACGTCGACCAACTCGCTACCAAAGCCGAGCAAATCTTCCTTTCCTTCGAAGACGGGCGCCAAATTCCCCACGTTTTGCTGACATTGATCGATCAGGGAAACAAACTCACGGATTACATGAACTTCGGGAAGTGCTTCATTGGCGGAGGGATCGGTGCAAAGTATGCGTTGGACAAGCGTGGTTCCCGAACGCATCGCGCCGCCGACGAATATATCGCCGGCGCGGCTCTCAGTTGCGGCAGCGGTGGGCACCGGTGCGTCCATGTGGGGTCCCAAGTATTTAAAGGTCGCAGCCAATTGAACCTAACACGTGGATTCTCGGCGCATCAAATTGTCCCTGGTATCGAACACCGGCGCGGGCGCGCCATATCCATATGGGCATGCGATTTGAAGAGAGAATGAAGGAGCGATAATGGCGAACAGAGTACGCGTCGACGTGGCGGGACCGGTTAAGACGGTCACCCTGACGCGCCCCGAGAAACGCAACGCGATGGATACCGCAATGCTGGACGCGTTGTACGAGGTGTTCACCGAAGCACCAGCACCGACGGACCGATTGATCGTGCTGCGCGCGGAAGGCTCGACCTATTGTTCGGGCGTCGATTTGAAAGAACGTTTGGCGCTGGGTGTGACGTCGGGCGAAAGCCCCGTCGAGCGCGTGTTCCACGCCATGGAAACCCACCCCCTTCCCATCGTCACCGTGGTCGAAGGTCCGGCCATCGCCGGCGGATGCGAGCTTGCTCTGCATTGTGAATTCATCGTTGCGTCGGAAGATGCACGGTTCGGCATGTCTTTGGCGCAGGTGGGATTGGCGCCGACCTGGTTCCTCGCGAAGAAACTCATGGAAGTGGCGGGGCCCGTCGGTACGCGGGAAATTCTGCTGCTCGGCGATCCGATGCCCGCGCAATGGATGCATGATCGCGGCTTGATCGCGCGCGTGGCGCCGAAGGATCAATTGGAAGCCGAAGTACAGAAAATCGTCGATCGATTGTCCAGCAATGCGCCGCTATCGCTCAAGGCCATGAAGGCGATGATCGTGCGCCAACTCGCGTTTCGCGACGGTACCGCGCATGACGACGTTGACGCCTTGGTACAAGCGGCACGCAAGAGTGACGATTCGAAAGAAGGCATGTCCGCGCGCCTGGAGAAGCGGAAACCAAACTTCAGCGGAACCTGAGAGCGGAGAGAGATATGCCGGTTCGTATGGATAAACCTTGGGCGCCGCTCACTGAAGAGTCCCTAACGACGATCGCGTCGCATCTCGGCGTCTATCAGC
Organism: Alphaproteobacteria bacterium; assembly: GCA_018665505.1. Next base: position 1,335 of record JABJCS010000031.1, on the reverse strand, counting down.
TGGCGAACGACGCGGGCGAGATCGTCTATATAGGTGTTGCTGGCGCGCGCACGTTGTTTGGCCTGAAGGGGGAATTGCGGAAAGCCATTGCTGAGACGCCCGCTGGGGCTACCCAGTTTAGGGTTGAGGTCAACATGGCCTACCGGACCCGTCACATGGAACTTTTGCAAGCCTACCAACATGACCACGGCGCCCTGCCGGTCGCCAATACGGATATCGATCCCCGGATGCTCGGGCGTTTGCGCCCCGCCGGATGAGATAAGAAAAGGATAGACCCATGGATATGGCTCTGAGTGACGAACAACGAATGATCGTCGATATGGTGCGCCGCTTTGTGCGCGAGGAAATCGTGCCGCTCGAGGATGATCTCGATCCGGACGCGGATGAAGTATCGCCGGAGAAACTGGGGGAGCTGGTCGAGAAGACCAAGGAGATGGGCCTGCATGGGCTCGATACACCGCCTGAATATGGCGGACCGGATATCAATCTCGTCACCCGTTGCCTGATCGCTATCGAATGTAGCCAGCACCGCGCCGGGCTCTATGCGCCGTGCTATTACGCTTTCGGTGGTGCGCGCCAAGCGCAGCTTTTCGAAGCGACCGACGCGCAAAAGGATAAGTATCTCTATCCGATGCTGCGTGGCGAGAAGAAGGTTTTCTTCGGCCTGTCGGAGCCGTCCGGCGGCAGTGATCCCGGCCGCGCCATTCAAACCCGCGCGGTGCGTGACGGCGATCATTGGGTGATCAACGGTACCAAGCTTTGGATCAGCGGTGCCGACCGCGCTGACTACGGACTGCTTTTCGCGCGCACGGGCGGGCCGGGACGTGGCGGTGTCACAGCCTTCATCGTCGAGACCGAATGGGAAGGCTTCAACGTCCGCCGGATCGTCCACACGTTACGCTCCGCTAAATACGCAACGGAAATCCAACTCGAGGATTTGCGGGTGCCGCATGAAAATATTCTTGGTGAGGAAGGTGGTGGGTTCGCCATTGCTAATGACCGCCTGTCGCGCCAGCGCGTGCCCTATTCGGCGGAATGTCTCGGCGTTGCAATCAAGGCGCATGAGATGGCGGTCGAATACGCCAAGATTCGTGAAACCTTCGGCGCACCCTTGGCGCATCGCCAGGGTATCCAGTGGATGTTGGTGGAGAACGAGATCGATATCCGCGCTGCTAAACTGCTGGTTTTTGATGCGGCGGCAAAAGCCGACCGGGGCGAACCATACCGCACTGAATCCGCCATCGCCAAACTGGTCGCGAGCGAGAACAGCTTCAAAGTTGTCGACCGCTCGATGCAGATACACGGTGGCCTCGGCGTCGCCAAGGATTTGCCGCT
>JABJCS010000336.1 GCA_018665505.1 Alphaproteobacteria bacterium | reverse complement strand
GCCTGTCCGTGCCGCTGCGAGTGCCGCCGCAAGACCGGCTGGCCCCGCACCGACCACCAACACGTCGCAGTGGCGGTGCATCTTGTCATAGCGGTCGGGGTCGCCTTCACCTGGCGCTTTGCCCATACCGGCGGCGCTGCGGATGAAATGCTCGTACGTCGTCCAAAGCGATGCCGGCCACTTGAATGTCTTGTAGTAAAACCCGGCGGGGAGGAGGCGGGAGAATACATTGAAGATCGCATGGGCATCAAACCGAAGGCTCGGCCAGCGGTTTTGACTCTCGGCGACAAGCCCATCGTATAATTCGACCTGTGTCGCGCGTAGATTAGGGGTCGCGCGTCCCCCGGTGCCGATGGTGACCAGCGCATTCGGCTCCTCGGATCCGGAAGAGAGAATACCACGCGGGCGGTGATACTTAAAACTGCGCCCAATCAGATGAACACCATTGGCGAGCAAACCGGACGCCAATGTGTCGCCGTGATAGCCGGAATAAGATTTACCGTCGAAAATAAAGGAGACGCGCGCCTCCCGGTCGATGCGTCCACCCGATGAGATGCGAAAGTTTTGGCTCATTCGGGTAATTCCGGTTTGTCGTCTTCAACCTTATAAATCGCATGGAATTGGTGCGTAACCGTGTGCCGGACGGCATTGAACCATCGCCCGCATCCGGCCTCATGCTGCCAGCGCTCGTAATGCCATCCTTTCGGATTGGTGCGCTTGAAGACATAGTCCGCCCATTCATCGTCGGACAACGCCTCGGGTTCGGCCGGGCGGGCGATATGGCCTTCGCCACCGTAGTGGAATTCATGCTCGTCGCGCTCGCCGCAATAAGGGCAATTGATGATGTGCATAGCTAATGCGCCACCGCGGCAGCGATGTTTTCGTCAATGAGACGTCCGCTGCTGAAGCGTGACAACGCGAAGGGAGCCGCAATTGGGTGGGAATCATCGCGTGCGATTGTGTGCGCGAAAACATGGCCCGATCCTGGTGTCGCCTTGAACCCACCGGTACCCCAGCCGCAATTGAAATAGAGACCCTTGATCGGCGTTTTGGTGATCAGTGGGCTCGCGTCGGGGCAAATATCGACGATGCCGGCCCAGCTGCGCATCATCCGAATGCGGCTGAAGATCGGAAAAAGTTCGGTGAGTGCACCCATTTGATGTTCGACGACATTGAAAGCACCGCGCTGCGCATAGGAATTGAAGAGGTCGGCGCCGGCACCAATGACCAATTCACCCTTATCTGATTGGCTGAGATAGACATGTACCGTGCTCGACATGAGGACCGTGTTCATGATCGGCTTCAACGGCTCCGAGACAAGCGCCTGCAGGGGGTGGCTTTCGATCGGCAAACGCAATCCCGCCATCTCCGCCATGGCGGAGGAATGACCGGACGCTACGCAACCTACTTTCGATGTCTTAATGTTGCCGCGCGTGGTGCGCACACCTCTGATCTCGCCATTCTCGATATCGAAGCCGGTTACCTCACAGTTCTGAATGATGTCGACGCCGAGCGCGTCGGCACCCCGCGCATAACCCCACGCCACCGCGTCATGCCGCGCGACACCCGCTTTTCGTTGCAGACTGGCGCCCAATACCGGATAGCGCACATCGCGGGAAATATTAATGATCGGGCAAAATTCCCTAACTTGCTGCGGCGAAAGGAACTCAAGATCGACGCCCAGAACGCGATTTGCATTGTGGCGGCGAGCAAATTCTTTCAAATCACCTTCCGTGTGGGCCATTTGGAGCACGCCACGCGGGCTGAACATGACGTTGTAGTTCAATTCCTTGGTGAGTTTCGGCCACATACTGAGAGCGTGGGCGTAAATTCCGGTGCTTTCATCCTGCAGATAGTTCGCCCGGACGATAGTGGTGTTCCGGCCCGTATTCCCACCGCCGAGCCAGCCTTTTTCGACCACAGCTATATTCGTGAGACCGTGTTCCTTCGCCATGTAATAAGCGGTCGCCAGGCCGTGTCCGCCCGCACCGACGATGACGGCATCGTATTCCGGCTTTGGATCTGGGCTACGCCAAGCTTTCTCCCAGTTTTTATGAAAACTGAGCGCATTCCGCGCGAGGCTTATGATGGAGTAATTTTGCCGCATTTTGGAGCAATCTGGCCCGTGAAATATTGGTTTGGAGTGTGTGCCGGTTCCTTATTTCTTGCAAGATGGGAAGTGCGGCGAAGGAAATAATGTTTTGAGATTATCTTGTAACCGCTACTGGCTAATCTTATTTATCAATCGAACGTTTGATTTATTGAAAATGGCAAAATGCAAAATTCAAAACCCGAAACTAAAAAGAAACCCCATAAACCTTTGAGAGGACGCCCGGGCGGTGACGAAAGCCGTGGTCGTATTCTATCGTCGGCAGGCCAATTATTTGCTGAGCGCGGCTTTAACGGCGTGTCGACCCGTGAGTTGGCAAAGGAAGCCGGCGTAAATGTCTCCGCAATTGCTTATTATTTCCGGGGCAAGAAAGGTCTGTATCGCGCGGTCTTCAACCAATTGATCGAAGACACCAATCCCTTTTTCCAGCCGACTGCCGCACATATCCGTGAGAGCGTGGTAGCGGCAAATGGTGACCGAAAAGCACTGGCCGAATTGACCCGCTGGCTGATCAAAACTCTTCTCAATGGCATATTGAACGAGGGGCCGATGCAATGGCAGATGGGCTTGATGCTGCGTGAGTATCATCAACCGACCGATGGGTTCGCAATATTACTTGAGCACAGAGTTAACCCAATGCACGACGCAGTTGCCGGTCTTGTTGCGGCCGCTACAGGAAAGGACGCGGAAGACCCTGAGACCTTGTTACTCACATGCTGTTTGATCGGACAATGTATGGCGTTCGGCGCTGCCCGTGGTTTGGTTTTGGCGCGGCTCAATTGGATGACCTTCAATGCGGAGAACATGCCACAAGTCGTGGATACGGTGACCGGCGTGGCGCTGGCCATGCTCGGGTTCGAAGACGAGGCGTGAAATGTTACGTAAATTTGCGAAGTTCGCTATTCCGCTTGGGGTTCTCGCGATCGCGGTTGCGGTTGCGGGGTATTTAAAGGCAACGAAGCCGAAGGTTGCCGCGCAACCCCTAACGGAGAGGGTTTGGACCATCGCCACGATCCCGGCGATCGTCGAGAATATTCAGCCGAGTATCAAGCTGTTTGGTGAAATCGTCTCCGGTCGGACCGTCGATTTACGCCCGCAAGTGTCCGGCAAGATCGTCCAAGCCAGTCCGAATCTGGTCGAAGGCGGGGTCGTACGGGAAGGCGAGGTAATCGTCGATGTGGATCCATTCGACTACAAGGCGACCTTGCAGCAGCGGAAAGCGGAACTGACCGAGGCTCGAGGAAGACTAAAGGAGTTGAAAGCTGAGCTGACCGGTGGTGTCGAGCTGTTGAAAGAAGACAAGGCGCAACTCGCCTTACGGCGTAAGGATGCCGACCGACGGGCCAAACTGCGAGGCTCGGGTGCCGGTACTGTCAAATCGTCGGATGACGCACGGCTCGCGCTCAGCGAGGCGGAGCAACGGCAAATTGACCGGCGCCAAGGCATTCAGCAGCTCAAGGCCTCCATTGAACAGCAAATGGCCGCGATCGACCGGTTGGAAGTGGCGGTATCTCTCGCGCAACGGGACCTCGAGGAGACGCGAATCGTCTCACCGTCAGATGGGTTTGTCTTTTCGGTAGAGACGGCTGAAGGAAAATGGCTCAATGTCGGCGACAGTGTCGCGCGATTAATCGACGCCAATCGGCTCGAAGCGAAATTCCACATCAGTCGGACGCAGTTTCGACGCTTGATGGCAGGAGGCGGCTACAAGGAAAGACCGGCTGAAATCGTTTGGCGTGGCCGATCGGGCGGAGAGCCGTATTCCGCCTATATTGACCGGGTCGGCAGCGAAGTCGATGCGACGACCGGCGGTGTTAATCTCTACGCCAAGATCAAGACTGGCGGGGCCGAGACCATCCTGCGGCCCGGTGCATTCGTCGAAGTTTATATCACCGACCGTATTTTCGAGCGCGTCGTTCGGGTGCCGACGACAGCGGTGTACGGACATAAAAGTGTCTATGTGGTCAAAGACGGGCGACTTGAGATGCGTAATGTGCAAATCGAATCTCAAAACGGTGGCTCTCTCCTCATTTCCGGCACCTTCGAAGCGGGTGAAATGATCGCAACTACGCGTCTGCCTGAGGTCGCCCCCGGATTGAAGGTCCAAATACAATGAGCACCGGTGGGCTGATCGGGGTCTTCGCCCGGCATCCGACGGCGGCAAATCTACTGATGGTGATCATGATCATCAGCGGTTTCTTTGCTCTCAATAAGATGAACACGCAGTTCTTCCCGGATTTCGGGATTGATATTGTATCCGTCTCGGTCGAATGGCCGGGGGCCAGTGCGGAAGACGTCGATTCCAACATTGTCCAAGCCATCGAACCCGAGGTCCGATTTCTTGACAGCGTAAAGCGGGTTCGATCCAGCTCTCTCGAGGGACGGGCGACAATCTTGGTCGAATTTAATGCCGGAACCGACATGCAGTCCGCACTCTCGGATGTAGAGACGGCGGTATCGACCGTTACCACGCTGCCGGAGGATTCAGAGCAACCGGAAGTCCGTAAAATCGTGCGCTACGATTCGATCAGCCGACTGGTATTATCCGGCCCTGTTCCCGAGTCTTCCCTGAAGCAGGTTGCGAAACGCATTCGCGATGGATTGCTTGATCGTGGGATCGATCAGGTCGACTTGTTTGGCGCGCGGGATGAGGAAATTTGGGTTGAGATTGCACCGGAGACACTTCTGGAACTCGACCTGACGCTACAGAACATCTCGGACCGTATTCGAGAGACATCGCAAGACGTGCCCTCCGGCGACACGTCCGGTGCGATGGAAATGCAGATCAGAAGCCTTGGATTACTGAAGACAGCGGAAGGCATGGGTGGTGTCGAAGTCCGGGCCTTGCAGAACGGACAGAAGATATATCTGCGTGATATAGCGTCGATCAGCGAGAATTTCGACGAAGGAGGCAAGGAAGCCCGCCGTAACGGTTATCCGGCGATCGAGATATATGTACAGCGGGCCGTCAATGCGGATGCGTTGGAGTTAGCAGTCACGGCATCTGACTATATCGATGAAATTCGCCCGACCTTGCCTCCATCGATCAAGCTCGAGCAATACGACATCCAGGCGCGGTTGATTAAAGGCCGGATCGATCTCTTGCTGAAGAACGGTTTCAGCGGGTTGATCCTGGTGATCATCGTGTTGTTCGTCTTCTTGAATGCGCCTGTCGCGTTTTGGGTGGCGGCGGGCATTCCGGTGGCCTTGATGGCGACGATGCTGTTCATGCTGATGAGCGGTCAGACCATCAATATGCTCAGTCTGTTCGGCATTATCATGGCACTTGGAATCGTGGTCGATGATGCCATTGTGGTCGGCGAACACGCGGAGACCAAGTCGCGCGAAGGGTTATCATCCATTGATGCGGCGATCGAAGGGGCAAGGCGAATGGCAGCTCCTGTGCTGTCCGCCTCCCTTACGACGATCGCGGCTTTCACGCCGCTACTCATCATTTCTGACATCATTGGCCAGATAATCCGCGGTATTCCTTTTGTGATCATAGCGGTGATCGTGGCCAGTTTGTTCGAATGTTTCTTTGTCTTGCCGGGCCATATGCGGGGCGCTCTCAAACAACGAAAGAAGGCCGGTAAGTGGGCTTTGCGGGTAAAGTTCGACAATGGCTTCAATCGTTTTAAGGAGGGGATGTTTCGGCCGCTCGTTACCCATGCCGTCGCCTCGCGCTATTCCACATTGGCGATCGCAGTTGCGGCTTTGATCCTAAGTGTTGGATTGATGATCGGTGGGAGGGTCGGCTTTGTTTTCTTCCCGTCCCCTGAGGCTGATAAAGTTTTCGCGAATGTGCAAATGGTCGCCGGTACGCCGAAGGCGCAGACCATTGCCATGCTCTCCGAATTGGAGCGCTCGCTCCTTGCATCCGCGAAACGCTTGAATGGCGGTGAAGACGGTCTCGTTCGCATGTCGTTGTTAAAATTAGGATCGGAGGTCGGACGACCGAGTGCAGCCCCGGTTTCTGGTGATCATATCGGCGGCGTCACTGTCGAGCTGCAAGCGTCGGACGAGCGCGACGTACGCACGGACGCATTGATGGACGCTTGGCGCGCGGAAGTTCGCCCGGTCGCGGGAATGGATACGCTCACGATCCTGCCGGCACAGGGTGGCCCTCCGGGCCGGGATGTCGATGTGCGCCTTTCGGGTAAAGACATCACAGCGTTGAAAACGGCCTCCTTGGAGGTGCAAACACTGCTGAAACGTTATCCGGGCGTCAGCTCCATTGAAGACGATCTGCCGTACGGAAAGCTCGAAGCGATCATCGAGGTGACACCGGACGGGCGGGCCATGGGCTTCACCACGCAGTCGGTCGGGCGCCAAGTCCGGAGCGCGTTCGAGGGCGCCATCGCCAAACGCTTTCCGCGCGGCGATGAGGAAGTCACGGTTCGCGTGCAATTCCCCCGTGATGTGATCGGGGCAGGCGCTCTGGGCGAGCTGCATTTGCGCGGCAATGCGGGCGCGGAAGTCGCTCTCTCTGAAATCGTCAGCACACGAGAAACCCGTGGATTTTCACGCATCCGCCGCGAGGACGGCATTCGGCAGGTAGCGGTAACCGCAGAGCTGGATAAAGGCGTGACATCGACCGGTAAGATCCTCGATGCTTTGGCCGAAGACGGCATCAAGGAAATCGTCCGGAAACACGGCTTGAGGGTCAAATACGCCGGGAAGGCGGAAGAGCAGGCGACAACACTGGCCGATATGAAGCTGGGCGCGATGATCGGTCTCTCAGCGATCTACATAATCCTCGCTTGGGTTTTCGCCAGTTACACCAGGCCCATCGTTGTCATGTCTATTATTCCCTTGGGTTTCGTCGGGGCTGCTTTCGGTCACTACTTGTTGGGGTTTGATCTCACGATCCTCAGCATGATTGCGCTCATCGGATTGTCGGGCATTGTGGTCAACGATTCGATCATCCTCGTCAGCACCATCGATGAGCGATTAGCGGGGGGTGAAGCGCGCACTAAAGCCATTATAGATGGGGCCTGCGATCGTTTGCGCGCCGTTATCTTGACCTCGGCGACGACCATTGGCGGTCTCTTACCGCTCATGTTCGAACGCAGCCTACAGGCGCAATTCTTGATCCCGATGGCGTTGACAATGATCTTCGGGCTGCTTTTCACCACACTGCTGGTGCTGTTCGTGGTGCCGGCCTTAATCGCGGTACAAGATGATCTCGGTAACTTAAAGAACCGTTTGTGGCGCTTCTACGCTACATCGTCGGCAGAGTGAACCTATCTCCCCATCGCGCGGGACGGACGGCGCGGATCAGCACCGCTGTCGATGATGCCGGTCTTTAGGTCTTTGCGCACCAGGCAAACGCCCGCGGTTTTCCAGGTCATATCGGCCATACGCTCCACATCGTGGCCGCGACGCGCCAATTCCTCTCCGGTCGCCTCGTCTATGCGGCCTTCCATGGTCAATTTACCTGGATAGGCTTCGTGCGGAGAGAATGAGTTCGGCTGACTGTGGGTCATGAAACGCGGCGCTTCCGCAGCTTCCTGCGGGTTCATGCCGAATAATTCCATATTCAGCATCACCTGCACATTCGCCTGGTTCTGATTGTCGCCACCGGGGGTACCGAACGGCATGACTGACTTGCCGGGACGTATGGCCAAGGCAGGGTTTGGTGTCAGGCGTGGGCGTTTCCCAGGACCAAGAGCGGAGGCGTGACCACGAACTGCCCAGCTTTGCGAACCTCGTGCCGACGGGCAGAGGCCGGTGCCGGGAATGACCGGCGATTCGAACGTCACGTCGGAAGGATTAGAGGAGAACGCATTGCCGTGTTTGTCGACGACACCGACATAGGACGTATCGGTCGGAGCAGGTGGGCTTCCGACGGCTAGAGTGCGCACGGAGGGCGATGGCGTGTATCCCGGGAACTCACCGGCTGGGGGCAAGTCGGGCCAGGCTTCGTCCTTGCGAATGAGTTTACGCCGCTCAGCTGCATATTCGTCCGACAGCAAGGCTTCCATCGGTACATCGACGTGGGTCGGATCGCCATAGTAGGCTTCTCGGTCCGCGAAACTGAGTTTGAAGGCTTCGGCTAGTGTATGGATATAGTCCGGTGAATTATGGCCCATCGACTTGAGATCGAAACCCTCGATCAACTTGATCATCTGCAGCAGGACAGGTCCCTGGCACCAAACTCCACAGGAGTAGATGTCCATTGGATCGCCACCATTTTTGTAGGTGATCTTCTCTGGCGCGGCGATCTCGCAAGCGAATTCCGCCAGATCTTCAGCGGAGAGCAAACCTTCATTCTCACGGTGGTATTTTACAATGGCGGAGGCGATATCGCCCTTATAGAAGGCGTCGCGAGCGGCATTGAGGCCTGCTTCGCGCCCGGCACCGTTTGATGCGGTTTCTTGATCGACCATGTATTGCAGAGATTTCGACAAATCCGTCTGCAAGAAGGATTTTCCGACGACCGGCGGCGCGTCATCCGGCAGATAGATTTCAGCGTTCTGCGGCCACATCCGATAGACATCCTGATGCGCCTTAATATAAGCGCGCATCATCTCGTGCATGGGGAAACCGTCACGGGCATAGCGGATTGCCGCCGTCGCGACTTCGCCGAAACTCATAGTGCCCCAACGGCCTAACGCCTGGATGTTGGCATCTGGCGCGGCGGGTACGACTGTCCGCAGAATGCCGATGGGAACCTCGCCGAATTCCTGTACGAACCGATCGAGGGACGTCGCTTTTGGCCACGGACCGATTCCAGTGAGGGTCAAAACCTGTTCGCTATCCGCCAGATAGACCATGATCGGTGCCACACCGGCGATTTGCACCATTTCCGACTGCACGACGCCGAGCACCAAATTTGCGGCGACCCCGGCGTCAATCGCGTTGCCGCCAGCCTCTAAAATGTCCATGGCGGCTTGGGTCGCCAGATAATGGCCGGCCGCGACAACGTGTTGCGTGCCCGTGATCATCGGTTGATATGCGGTCATAGCCTATTTCTCCTCACCTTTGGTTTCCCTCACCCTCCCACTTGCGGGAGAGGGCCGGGTTGAGGGTCTCTTGCTTGTCTACCAGCCCATCACACGAGACGCGCGCCGGGCATCCGCACCGCCGGTCATGATACCGGTCTCCAGATCCGACTGAATGGCGCAGACGGAGCCGGCTTTCCAGGTCATGTCCGGCCAACGCTCGACCTTATGTCCGCGCGCATCCATCTCGTCCATGACGCTTGCGTCCATCCGACCTTCCATACGCAGGATGTTCTTCTCATACCCATGTGGCTCGAACGAATTTGGGAAACTAAAGGTTGAGAAGCGCGGCGCTTCGATGGCGTCTTGCGCTTCCATGCCCCAGACCTCCATGTTGAGGAAGACTTGCAGCATTGCTTGTGCCTGGACGTCGCCGCCCGGCGTGCCGAAGGGAAGGGACAGTTTGCCTTTCCGCATGGCCAGCGCCGGAGCCGGTGTCAGGCGCGGGCGTTTACCGGGTGCGATGGAGGAGGGATGTCCCTCGACCGCCCAGTTTTGCGAGCCTCGTGACGACGGCGCCATGCCGGTTCCGGGAATGATCGGCATGCCGTAAGAGCCGTCGCTCGGGGTGGCGGAGAATATATTTCCGCCCTCATCGACAACCGCGACATAGGACGTATCTAACGCCATTCGCGAAGGTGCGGCGGCGGCTCTGGTGGCTGCCGGTCCCGCGCCGACACCCGGTATTTGGCCGGGCGCGGGCATGTCGGGGTTGGCCTTCGCCATGTCAATTTCCGCTCGGCGTTTGCGTCCATATTCTGATGACAGCAATGTATCAATGGGCACGTCGACGAAGCGGGGGTCGCCGATATAGGCCTCCCGGTCGGCGAAGGCGAGCTTCATAGATTCTGTCAGAAAATGGACGTAATCACTTGAATTATAACCCATTCCCTTCAGATCGACACCTTCAATGATCGACATCATCTCCAACATCGTCGGGCCCTGACACCAAGGGCCGCAGCCGTAGACGTCGATGGGCTCGCCGAAGCCAGTGTACGTACGACCGACCGGCGCTTCGAAGGCGGAGGCGTATTCCGCCATGTCTTCCATGCTCAACATGCCGCCATTAGCCGCGTGATAATCGGTGATCGTCTTGGCGATGTCGCCCTTATAGAACGCGGCGCGCGCGGCTTCCAAAGCAGCGTCGCGGCCCCTACCAGCGGCGGCTTTTTCCTCGTCGATCATATATTGGAGCGACCTGCCGAGATCGCGTTGTACGACCAGCTCGCCGGTCTTCAGTGGGCGGCCTTCCGGCAAAAAAACCTCGGCGCTGGCGGGCCAGGATTGATAGCGGTCCTGATGAGTGTCGATATTCTCTGCGAGCAACGGATGGATCGAGAACCCGTCGCGGGCGTATCGCATCGCCGACGTGGCGACATCGCCGAATGACATGGTGCCGTATTTCGCCAATACCTTGATCCAAGCATCCGGTGCGGCCGGCACGACGGCGCGGGCAAGTCCGACCGGAATCTTGCCGCCATATTCGTTGATATACTTCTCGAGGTTGGTCGCTTTCGGCCACCAGCCGAGACCGCTGACGGTCACGACCTCGCCGGATTCCGCATGGTAGAGAATAATCGGAGCGACCCCGGCGACTTGCACCAGATCCGGCTGCACAACACCGAGCGCAATGCCCGCCGCGACCCCGGCGTCAAACGCATTACCGCCCGCTTCGAGAATTTTATATCCAGCTTCCGTGGCGAGGTAATGCCCCGCCGAGATCATGTAATGATTGGCTTTGATGGTCGGTTGCAATGACATTTTCGTCTCCTCCTACGGCGCGCATGGCGTCGCGGCCGATGGAATTTTGTTGAATTGACCCTAGCGTATCGCCTTCAACGAACAAGGGGGAGAGGATTTATTCCCCACAGTTTTGCTTTTCGGCAGAACAGCCCGATATCAGTTGGATGGGTACTTACAGTTATTTCGAAGTTAAACCGCTTTCTGGCGCGGTCGGCGCTGTGTTGAGTGGGATCGATATCTCGGAAGAGCTCTCGGCTGACGCTATCGCCGAAATGCGGCAGGCTTGGCTCGAACATCTCGTGATCTTCTTTCGCGATCAGCAATTAAGTGACGAGCGTTTGATGGCGTTCGGGCGTCGCTTCGGAGACCTGTACCTGCACCCGAACTTGGCCAAAAAAGGGTCAAACCCCGAGGTGATTCATGTGGTGAAGGAGCCGGATGCGACCCGGGTCGTTGGTGCCGAGTGGCATACGGATACGGCGCATGTTGAATGTCCGCCCATGGGGGCAATCCTGCATGCATTGGAGGTACCGCCGCGCGGAGGTGATACGCTGTTCGCCAACCAATATCTGGCCTACGAGGCGCTGTCAGATGGGCTGAAGGCGGCACTCGACGGCATGAAAGCGGTGCATAACGACAGCCGTGTCGCGGGACCCAATGCGAATAAGGGACGCTCCACGCAGACCCGCGACGATGAGGAATGGACACCCACGGAAAATGCACATCCCGTTATCCGCACCCATCCGGAGACAGGTCGCAAAGGGCTTTTCGTTAATGTTGCGTCGGCGCATAAATTCGAGGGGATGAGGAGAGCGGAAAGCGCAGCCTTGCTGCAGTATCTCTTTAAACACGCGACCCGGCCGGAGTTCACCTGCCGATTCAATTGGGAGCCCGGTTCCGTCGCGTTTTGGGATAACCGTTGCCTGAAGCATATTGCGGTCAATGACTATCAGGGGCATCGCCGTGATATGCGGCGTGTGCAGCTTGTGGGCGATAAGCCGACGTAATTGACGGCGGTTATAGACAATTTGTCAATTTTGTGCTATGAAACGCTGACGATCTTTGACACGTAAAAATTTTTGACATTCCTCGGCTCACCGGTGCCGCTCGCAGCCCAAAAGAGCGATATTGTAATACTGTTCATGGTGTTGTTCAGCGAAAAAACGATCATGGGCGCTGTATCGCCCGAACTGGGATGACATCTTCCCAGATTCCGCTTATTTGTCTTCTATGACAGTGGAACCAGCTCAAACGACTCCAACGTTGGAGTATCCACCCTTTCTCTATGGCACGGCTTGGAAAGAAGAAGAGACGCGCCGCTTGACCCTTTTGGCAATCCGACAGGGGTTTCGGGGCATCGATACGGCCAATCAGCGTAAGCATTATTTCGAGGCGGCAGTGGGCGAGGCTATTGCCGACGCTTTCGACGGCGGCCTTGTCACTCGGGAAGAGCTGTTCTTACAAACGAAATTCACCCATCAGAGTGGCCAAGACGAGCGTTTGCCTTACGATGCGAAAGCGCGCATCGGCGATCAAGTACGCCAGTCCTTTGATTCGTCATTGGCGCACCTCGGGCTCGATTTTATCGACAGCTACGTGCTCCACGGCCCAACGACCCGCAAGGGCCTGAGTGCCGCCGATCTCGAAGCATGGAAGGCGATGGAGGCAATCCAGAGCGAAGGAAAGGTTGGATCTCTTGGTATCAGCAACGTTTCGTTGGAACAACTTCGCACGCTGCAAAAGGTCGCGAAGGTTAAACCGCGTTTCGCACAAATCCGATGCTATGCGGCGCGTGCTTGGGAGCGCGATATTCGTGAGTTCTGTGGCGTCCATGGCATCGTCTTTCAAGGATTCTCGTTGCTGACCGCAAACCGGCAGGTGCTGAACCACGAAGCGATGAAGGAAATCGCGCGGCTGCATCGCAAAACGGCAGCACAGATAATCTTCCGTTATGCCCTTGAGGTCGGGATGTTGCCGCTGACCGGGACGAAGAGCGGCATCCATATGGCGGAAGACCTCGATGTTTTCGGCTTTAAGCTGACCGTGGCCGATGTGAAGGCCATCGAGAGCATGGGAGTTGAGGGCAAGCCGCAACCGTTTCGGATCACGATCAAACGTCGGGGGGATTAGAACGGAAGCGCACCCTTCGGCGGACTCAGGGTGAGGATAATTTTAGAAACGCAGAGACCTCATCCTGAGCTTGTCGAAGGATGAGAGCGTGGATGTGAGGAGAAGCTATGAAATTCGGCGGAATGGTCGCGACGAAAATCGACGATTGGGAAATCTTCAAGGAACTGGAAGACTTGGGCTACGACAGCGCCTGGGCTCCGGACAGTCAGATGATCTGGTCAGACTGTTACGCCGCGCTTGCGCTCGCCGCGTATCACACGTCCCGCATTCGCCTCGGCACCGGTGTTGCCATTGCTGGGACCCGACTGGCACCAGTGACCGCGCATTCCATCGCCTCGATCAACAAACTGGCGCCGGGGCGCACGTTCCTCGGCATTGGTACCGGGCACACTGCGATGCGGATCATGGGGCAGAAACCCTTGGGGCCGACCGCGTTCAGGGAGTATTTGCGGGTCGTGCGCGGCCTTCTGGACGGGGAAGAGGTCGACTATACCCACAACGGCGAGACCCGGCCGATCCGCTTCCAAGACCGGGAATTGGATTGCCTCAACCTTGATGACCGGGTACTGATCTATGTCGGCGCTAACGGTCCGAAAGCGCTCGCCGCCACAGGTGCGTATGGGGACGGGCGGATCAGCGCCGGGACAGAACCGGTTGCCCTCATGCAAAATAACATGGAGAAGGTGCGCCGAGGAGCGGAGCAAGTAGGCCGCACGCTAACGGAAGGTTTCCACACCTCGGTCCTGACGTACGCTTGCGTTCTCAGGAAGGGGGAGAGTTTGGAGAGCGATCGCGTGATAGACGAGACCGGCGCGCCCGTCGTCTCATCACTGCATTTCTGGTACGAGATCATGCTCCAGCGCGGCAACGACGGGTTCATTCAAGACACGATCCGCGACGAGTGGGAGGACTACAAGCGTCAAGTCGAAGCGATGCCGCAAGAGCGCCGCCACCAAACCCTCCACACCGGCCACTGCGCGTTCCTGCCGGAAGACGAGCGCCGATTTATCACCCCTAATATGATCCGCGCAACCCTGGGGCTCGTTGGGGAGCCAGACGAGATTAAGGAACAGATCGCCAAGATGGAGGCGGCAGGGCTAAAGGAAATCCTGCTTCTACCGCCACAGGCCTGCGCGAGGGAGAACTTCCGAGAATTTGCCCAAACGGTTATGAGTTAGGAATTTCCCGCTTTGGACGCTTCGCCATGCGCGTGCGGCGGCGTTCGCCTTCGGCGCGGAGGTCTTCTTGGTTCTCCGGGCCGACATAGTTATAGACCCCACGCCAGTTCGGGTCGCCGTTCCAATCGAAGGGGGCACGGACGGTCGTCTGCGGGCCTCCAGCGCTCTCCAACAATTCCACGGCTTGACGCGCGATGGCTGCTTGCATGTCTCGGTCATAGGGGATGCCGCAGGGATTGCCGAGCGGGAAGTCGACGAACAGGAAACGTGGGACGGCACAATGCTCGACGATGTCCCGGCCGGAGCCGATGACGACGGTCGGGATGCCGTTCTCTTCAAGATGTCTGGCTGTCAGACTCACGGTCTGATGGCAGACGGGTCACAAGGGGACGAGGAGGGCTGCGTCGGCGCCGTCCGCGGCTAGGCGGCGGAGGATTTCCGGGGCGTCGTATTCGTTGGTATGCCGATAGCTGTAATCGGTCGGCACGCTGTGGAAATGCTCGGTCAGGCCGCCGATCACGCCGTCTTCGCCGAGTTTGTTCAGGGCATTGATTGGCAGGTAGCTCTCCCGGTCCCGCGTGTGGGTGGATTTCTTATCCCAAGCGAGGTTTTGATTGTAGAGGCCTTCGGGCGCCTCCGCGATTGCCTGCGACCATGCCTCTTTCTTCGGCGGATTATCATCGCTCCAATCACCCGGCGGATATGAGGTCGTGACCAGTGCGATCTTCGCTTGGTCGAGCGGGCATTTGAGACGCGTGAAAGGCGCTGTCTCATTTTGAGCCCAGCGATAATCCGGCGAATAACCGAGCGCACGGTAATACAGCCGCGTGCGCTCCATATAGGCGATAGGAGATATGTTGTTCATGTCTCTAATATAGGACCGAAAGTCGGCGCTGCCTAGCGCATGGGCGCTTCTCGGGGATCGCCGACCGGGATGGTCATCAGATCCTCGCCGAAGAAGATATTACCGTCATAGATCTCCGCCATTTCCGTGATCAAGCGTTCGCGCACGCCGGGGACGTCCATTTGTTCCAAGACGTGGGAGACGACGAGGTTTTTCACATTGGCTCGCTTGCCGAGCTCCGCCAACTCTAGATGGCCCATACAGCCTTCCGTATAAGCCTTCGATGGTTCCGTGCCGGAGATGTATTGGCACATATGGACCAGCACATCGACACCCTCCGCGAGCTTGTTCATGCCCTCGCACGGACCGGTGTCGCCGGAATAGGCGAAGGAGCCCTCCGGCGTGTCGAGGCGGTAGCCGTAGCAGACGAGATAGGGCTGCACGTGGATGACGCTGCGCACGGTCACGGTCCATCCGTCGCCGTGGATGGTATCGTTTGAGCGAAGCTCGGTGACGTCCGGCTTCGGTTTTGGGCGCGGGATCACGCCGCCTCGCCACTCGAAGGTGTCGATGGAAAGTTGGTGATTGCAGCGCGCTTCCAGGTCCGGGCCGAAGACGCCGTCCTCGCCGATATACAGCTCAGTCATGCGAGCGGTGTGGGGCGGGCCGTAGACCTTGAGCTCCGGCAGCCGTCCATCCGATTGGTCCCAGCGGGTCATCAGCAACCGGGCATAATCGAGGCAGTGGTCGTAATGGAGGTGGCTGAAGAAGACATGAGAGACATCGACCGCGTTGACGCCTGCTTCCATCATTCGGTGATAGGTCCCGGGGCCTTGGTCGAACAGGATGATATCGTCGCCGACCTCAACCATATAGCCGGAGCTCATGCGTTTGAGCGACGGGGTCGGGGTGCCGGTGCCGAGCAGAGTGATTTTCATGATTGCCTCCTCAAGGGCTAACGCCGCATTGCCGAATCATCGAATTAGACCATAATCCCCCATAGACTAATCTGGAGAGAACCCGATGGCGAAATTCCCGTTCGAAATGGTCCCGCTGCCCGAGGCGCGCAGCACGCAGAAGCCGCGCAAGACCGGCATTACCATGATGGTAGATTTTGGTACTCCCGTGGGAAAGCTGGAAGATTTACTCGGCCTGATTGGCCCGCATGTGGACTTGATCAAGATCGCCGTGGGATCGGCGCGCCTCTACCGCGATTCATATCTCGGACAAAAACTACGGCTCTGTGAAGGTTATGGCGTCAAGCCCTTCATCGGCGGGCAGTTCCTCGAATATGTCGTGGCCACCCAAGGGTTCGAGGCAGCACCAACCTTCTACAAAGAGGCCAAGCGCATGGGATTCCAAGCGGTCGAGGTCTCCGATAACTGCGTGCCGCTCTCGGCGAACCAACGCAAGTCGCTGATCAGCCAGGGTGTAGATGCCGGTTTGGAAATTCACGGTGAAATCGGCTCGAAGGATATTAGGCAGACAGCTGAGACCTTGCTCGGCCAGGCACATGACAGTCTCGACGCTGGCGCTGATGTCGTGCTGGTGGAAGCCGCGGAAATGATTATCGATGGTGAGGTGCAGGAGCACCTTATTGCAGCGCTAGAAGCTGAATTTCCGGCGGAAAAAGTGATCTACGAATTGCCCGGACCTTGGATTAAAGGGGTGAGCCTTTCCGACGTCTATCAGATGAAAAAGTTCCTCATCGAGCGTTTCGGCCCTGATGCCAATATCGCCAATGTCATGCCCGACGACGTATTCGAGACCGAAGCATTGCGTTGCGGATTGTCCGTGATCGGCCCGAAGGAATTCGCTTTCGAGACGGTGTAGAGCGATGGGCGAAGTTTACCGCGTCGTCGGCTCCGCCGGGTCGCCCTATTCGATGAAAATGCGGGCGATTTTTCGGTATCGGCGGATTCCACATATTTGGGAAAACCGCAGCGGTCGCGTGAGGGATGAGACCGCTGACGTTCGGCCGCTATTGATTCCCATGGTGAAGTTTCCGGACGGAGGCGATTGGCGGGTCGATTCGACGCCGATTGCGTATGAATTGGAAGATCGATATTCCGAACGCTCGATCTTACCAGCCGATCCTGTCCATCGCTTTCTCGCAGAGCTGATCGAGGATATGGCGGACGAATGGCTTACCAAGGCGATGTTTCATTATCGTTGGTATTACGAGCCGGATCAGGCGTTCGCGTCCTGGTGGATAGCTTCGGATGGCTTGTCGGCGGATAGCGTGCCGCGCGCTGAACGGGAAGCCTTCGCGCGCGATTTCGGGCAGCGCCAGATCGACCGGATGGGTATGGTCGGCTGTACCGAAGAGAACAAACCAATAATCGAAGAGACTTACGGCCGTGTGTTGAAGGCGCTTGAGACCCGGTGCGGGTTGGAAGGTTATTTGTTCGGCACACGGCCCTCGCTCGCGGATTTCGGATTGTTCGGTCAGTTGAAGACACTCGGTGACGATCCGACACCGCGCGCCGAGATGTCCCGAATCGCGCCGACCGTTCTGCATTGGATTCGACAAACGGATGATCTTTCAGGAAATGTTGGCGAATGGTTATCCGCCGACACGGCGCTTCCTGAAGCAATGACGGTATTGTTGCAAGTCTGCGGGGAGGCATATCTTCCGTTTCTAGCTGCGAATATGCGCGCCCTAGAGGTCGGCGTAGAAGAGGTAGCGCTTTCGATATTCGATAGACCCTATGCCCAATCGCCGTTTAGATATCAGGGAAAATCCTATTCCCGACTTCGTAGTCTCTATGGGCGTTT
>JABJCS010000335.1 GCA_018665505.1 Alphaproteobacteria bacterium | reverse complement strand
GGCCAGCGAATGCGTGTGGTTGCTGGAACACCCCCCCCTCTATACGGCGGGAACCAGCGCACGCACCGAGGATCTAATTGACAGCGGCCGGTTCCCAGTACACCCAACCGGCCGTGGCGGACAATTCACTTATCACGGACCTGGCCAGCGGGTCGTCTATGCCATGATCGATCTACGCCACAGAGGCAAAGATGTCCGTGCTTATGTAACGGCTCTGGAGGAATGGGTGATACAGGCGCTGGCGACTTTCAACATCACCGGGGAACGCCGTCCCGGTAGAGTCGGCATATGGGTGGATCAAGGTGGTGGCAAAGAGGATAAAATAGCCGCCATCGGCGTCCGCGTTCGGCGTTGGGTGGCGTTCCACGGGATATCGATCAATGTCGAACCCGACCTCTCACATTTCGACGCCATCGTGCCGTGCGGAATTTCCGACCCGAATCTTGGTGTTACATCTCTGGTTCAACTCGGCTTACCGGTGACCATGGAAGACCTTGATGTCGCCCTAATGGCAGTCTTTCAAGAAATCTTCGAAACCTCACCCGGCTGACTTTACTCGGTAGATCGTATTTCGAAACCAGAGCCATCAAAATCCACTGGCTCTTTGACTACGTCTAAGACATGGGCCGAAGGCGGTCCGGACCAGCATGCTTGTATCATCTCGTCTACCGCCGATGTTGAACCCGAGAAGACCGCTTCAACCGAGCCGTCCCGGCGGTTGCGAACCCACCCGGCCAGACCACGGGCACAAGCTTCGCGTTCGGTCCAGGCGCGAAACCAGACGCCTTGCACCCGACCGTAAATTTCAACGCGGATGCTGGAACGCTCGGACATGACTATTCGAATTCGAGAATTTTCTGATCTACCACCAGACTATCGCCAGTGCTGGCATGAATTTCGCCAATCACGCCATCACGTTCCGCGCGGAGAATATTCTCCATCTTCATGGCTTCCACCACGGCCAATTCCTCACCGGCATTAACTTCCTGGCCGGCCTCGACCGACAGCCGTATCAACAATCCGGGCATTGGCGACATTAGGAATTTCGAAGTGTCTGGGGGTAGTTTCTTCGGCATGAGGCGTTGATGCTCGGCTACATGCGGCTCTAAAACCCGCAAATCCATCTGACCGCCCGCATGAGTAAGAGTGTATCCGACGGGATTGCATTCCACTTGCGCGCAAATATCGACGTCGTTCACCGTCCCCAAGAACATCGGATCGCCCGGATTCCAAATTCCGTGAATTTCAAAATCCTTCTCCCCGACCGTCACTAACCAACCACCGCCGGCGCGGGAGCTGCGCACTTGGAATTCGCTGCGATTGTCGTCATCCACGAATACGATAAAATTACGCACCGCGTCGGTACCGCCGCCATTTAGCCCGCGCTCACTGACACCATGATGCATCGAGGATGCGACAGCCACCAACAGCGTCATGTCTTCCGGCACCAGATAATCGGCATTAAAACCTTCCGGAAACTCTTCCTCGATAAATCCGGTCGTAAGCCGTCCTTCCGCGAACCGCCGATGCTTCATGAGCGCCGCTAAGAACGGAATATTGTGCTGAATACCGCGTATATAAAACCGGTCGAGCGCGTCCCGCATTCGGGCAATCGCCTGTTCGCGATTCTCTCCACCGGTGATTAGTTTGGCGATCATCGGGTCATAGAACATGGAAATCTCGCCACCCTCGAAGACTCCGGTGTCCACCCGGACATGATCGGTTTCCTCAGGTGCCTGATAGCGCACCAGGCGACCTATCGACGGCATGAAGTTCCGCAATGGGTCCTCGGCATAAACCCGTGTCTCCACGGCCCACCCCTTCAGCGTGATATCTTGTTGCGAGACCGGTAGTTTCGCTCCGGCAGCGACACGAATCATCAACTCCACAAGATCCAATCCGGTGATGTATTCGGTCACCGGATGTTCGACCTGCAAACGGGTATTCATCTCCAGAAAGAAGAAATTCCGGTCCTTATCCACGATGAATTCGACGGTTCCGGCGGACCGGTATTGGACCGCTTCGGCCAACGTCACCGCCTGTTTCCCCATCTCAGCGCGGAGCTCCTCGGTGACAAACGGCGAGGGAGCCTCCTCAATGACCTTTTGGTGGCGGCGCTGAATTGAACATTCGCGCTCGCCAAGATAAACGGTATTTCCGTGAGAATCCGCCATGACCTGGATTTCGATATGTCGCGGGTCTTCCACAAACCGCTCAATAAACACCCGATCATCCCCGAAACTGGACCGCGCTTCGTTGACGGCGGATTCGAAGCCGGAGCGCGCTTCGTCTTCGTTGCGCGCGATACGCATACCCTTGCCACCGCCACCGGCCGAGGCCTTGATCATCACCGGAAACCCAACATCCTTAGCAATCTCAACCGCTTTATCGGCATCAGGGATCGCCGCCGTATGTCCTGGAATCGTGTTAACTCCGGCCTTGGCCGCGAGTTTCTTCGATTCGATCTTATCGCCCATGGCCCCGATCGCGAGGGTATTCGGCCCGATAAAGGCGATCCCGGCCGCTTCCAACATTTCCGCAAAGGCAGCGTTTTCAGACAAAAACCCGTATCCAGGGTGAATAGCTTCCGCGCCAGTGTCTTTGGCCGCCTGCACGATTCGTTCGGCGACTAGATAGCTTTCGGACGAGGCCGCGCCACCGACATGCACTGCTTCATCAGCCATGCGCATATGCAACGCACCGTCATCGGCGTTCGAATAGACCGCGACTGTCGCAATATCCATTCGTTTCGCCGTGCGCATGACCCGGCATGCGATTTCGCCTCTATTCGCTATGAGAATCTTCTTAAACACGCCTGTGCTCCGCCGCTCATCTATCGCCCAAATTCGAAAGTCATTCGACCCAATTTCGTGGCTTTGTCAACACAACTGCGGCTTGTCCGAAACTGGCCACACAACAAATTTTGAATTGAAATTCCCGGTCAGTCACATTATCTCATGGTGATTGGCAGGGTGAAACAAGCTCGCTCACGTCTAACGGAGGACGTAAATGAAGATGTTTCAGCTGAAAACCATTGCCGCACCGCTGGTCGGCCTGACGCTTGCGCTCGCCGGATGCGCCACGGGGCAATACGATAAAATCACCGAAGTTAGCTCGGAAAAATCGCTGTTGCGGTTTTATGGCAAAGCCCAAAAAGGTATTGTACCCCAACGGGTCGCATTCGCAGACCCCTGGGAATACGAGGAATATGCCGGTTTCGAGGGTAAAGACGTGCGCCTCGAGGTGTTCTATATCGAGGCCGTCGAAACCCAAACTTCTGTCCAATACACCTATGCTCTTCAGCGAATGGTCGACACCTGGCGTTACAATGCCGGTAAGACGAAGTCCTGGGGTGAAGAGTATAACGTCGAGAACCCAATGACCGGTATCGATTATCGGCGCTATGTTCTGGATGGCCAATCCTGTGCCGGATTTCATAGCCAATGGGATACACCGGCGGATGACGATTTGTTGCGACCGGGCCGCGTAATTTTTGGATATATGTGTGCGCGAGCGGGCAATAAACTCTCTGATGCCGTCATCGATGACTCGCTCCGAAATATCGGTATTCGCGGATTGACCGAGAAAATTCGCAGGAACGACCCAATTCAAATCGCCATGCCATTTGGCGAAAAAAGCGACGTCTCGCTTGAATCCAAAGCAAAAGCCTTGGCAATAGCTAAAGGGGTATCGTCAGGATCTCACGGAAATTCGAACTTTCCCTTCGAATTCGTCGTCCATTTTCAAGAGTCTAATATTAGCGACGCAACTGTCGACAATTAAGTGGGTTAGAGTCGGTTGGAGCGGGCTAGATCGCGAACCGCGGTGGCCGCCCGCTCTATCCCCTCCCTGCTGATATCTAGATGTGTGACCGCCCGCATACGGTAAAGGTCATTTGCGCCGATGCGAATCCCGGCATCCTCAATCAATCTGTCGCGGAACTCTTCCGCCGTCAGGCCTGTACCTTCGACATTGAAGAAGACCATATTGGTTTCGACTCCGTCCTCGACCGTGACACCCGGTGTATTGCCAAGTAACTCTCCAAAATAGCGGGCATTCTCGTGATCTTCCGCCATCCGCTCGACGTGGTGCTCCAAGGCATGCACGCCCGCCGCAGCAACGATACCCGCCTGCCGCATGGCTCCGCCCATGCGCTGCTTCCATTGCCAAGCTTCCTCGATGAAATCCTTATCGCCTGCCAAGACCGCGCCGATTGGGCAGCCGAGGCCTTTTGAGAGATCGAGCCAGAGAGTGTCGAACGGCTCCGCGAATTCCCGTGCCGAAACACCAGTGGCAACAACGGCATTGAGCAACCGCGCCCCATCCATATGCGTGATCAAACCCTTCTCGCGCGCGGCGGCACCCACTTCGCGCACAGCTTGCAACGGCCAAACCGATCCACCGGCGCTATTGGACGTCTGCTCAACCACGACCATACGGGGTTTTGGCGTGTGGCGGCGGGCACGGCGCACCGCACCTTCCAATTGCGCGGCCGTAAAAACACCTTTTTGACCGTCGATGACGCGCGACATGGCCCCAGCAAATACCGCTAGGCCGCCACCTTCCGTATTGACGATATGCGCCGTCTTATCGGCGATGACCTCGTCGCCCGGACGGCAGTGCACAGCAACGGAGATTTGATTGCACATGGTCCCTGACGGCAGGAATACCGCTTCTTCCTTGCCGAGTAATTCCGCCGTCATCTCGCATAGCTTCGTGACCGTCGGGTCCGTGCCCTGCTGTTCGTCGCCGACTTCCGCTTCCGCCATGGCTTTACGCATTCCCGGCGTCGGTTTGGACTGAGTATCGCTATAAAGATCGATTTCAATGGCAGGCATCGGTGTCTTACCTCAAGGGTTGGAATTTAACGTTGGGACAGCGGTTCAATCGCGCCCCAAAAAAGAATCAAACAGGCCCATCGCGAAGGCGGCATGGATCGCGAGCGGCGCGCCCCAAGCGACCAATGGAAAGACAAACCATGGCTCCTGCGTGTTCATCGAAATACTCACGGCTACCAGCACAACCATAACCGCGACGAAGATCAGAATATGGACGCCGAACCATAATAGACGCCGGCGGGCATGTGCCCGTTTCGGATCGTCTTGGTTTCCTCCATTGCCATTCATCCCCGGTACTCAAAGCGGAATGTTCGCATGTTTCTTCCAAGGGTTTTCCAACTTCTTTTTCTCGAGCAGTTTTAAAGCCCTGCATATCCGCCGCCGCGTATTACGAGGCATGATCACATCGTCGATAAAGCCGAGTGAGCTCGCCACGAATGGATTGGCGAAGCGCTCCTGATATTCCTGAGTGCGTTGTTCGATCTTCTCGGTGTCACCAATATCCTGACGAAAGATAATCTCGACCGCGCCCTTCGAGCCCATCACCGCGATCTCGGCCGTGGGCCAGGCATAGTTCGCGTCGCCGCGCAGATGCTTCGAACTCATAACGTCATAAGCACCGCCATACGCCTTCCGGGTGATGACCGTGACCTTCGGCACCGTCGCCTCCGCATAGGCGAACAACAGTTTCGCGCCGTGTTTGATAATGCCGTTGTATTCCTGGTCCGTGCCCGGCAGAAATCCGGGGACGTCGACAAAGGTGACAATTGGAATATTGAAACAATCGCAGAAACGGACGAACCGGGCCGCTTTCTTCGCCGAATTGATATCAAGACACCCTGCCAACACCATCGGCTGGTTGGCAACAATGCCGACCGGGCGTCCGGACATGCGGGCAAAGCCAATCACAATGTTCCCTGCATAACCCGGCTGGAGCTCGAAAAACTCACCCTCGTCGACAATTTTCTCGATTAGCTCCTTCATGTCATATGGCTTATTCGGATTAGCCGGCACTAGCGTATCCAGCGAGGGTTCCGGCCGATCCTCTGGATCGTGGGTTTCCCGACGAGGTGGCATCTCCCGGTTTGACGACGGCAGAAAGCCCATGAAACGGCGTAGCTGTAGAAGCGCGTCCACATCGTTTTCGAATGCCAGATCCGCAACGCCCGATGTCGTTGTATGGGTAATCGCTCCCCCTAATTCTTCCTGGGTTACTTCCTCATGGGTGACCGTTTTGACGACGTCCGGACCGGTGACAAACATGTAAGAGGAATCTTTCACCATAAAGATGAAATCCGTCATCGCGGGGGAATACACGGCACCTCCCGCACATGGCCCCATGATCAACGAAATCTGGGGAATAACCCCCGACGCCATGACATTCAGTTGGAAGACATCGGCATAACCGCCAAGAGATGCGACCCCTTCCTGAATGCGAGCACCACCAGAATCGTTCAAACCGATTACCGGCACCCCCACCTTCATCGCCTGTTCCATGACCTTCACGATCTTGCGCGCGTGCGCCGCGGAGAGCGAGCCACCAAAGACGGTAAAATCCTGGCTGAAGACGAAGACTTCCTTACCGTCGACGGTTCCGTGCCCGGTGATGACGCCATCGCCCGGAACCTTTTGCTCGGCCATCCCGAACTCATGGCAATCATGCTCGACGAACATATCCCATTCTTCGAAAGAACCGGCGTCGAGAAATACCTCGATTCGCTCACGCGCGGTCAGCTTCCCCTTAGCGTGCTGAGCATCGATCCGGCGTTGACCTCCGCCGAGACGGGCTTGCGCCCGCTTTTCTTCCAGTTTTTCGATAATGTCCTGCATTTCCCAGGCTTCTCCTCCGGCCGGTTTACCGTTGCGATTTTAGCGTTCTCTATCCGCCGCAACAAACATTCGCGATATGTCCTATGCTTGTGGCAACAACAAGCCGATAAATCGCTCGGCCGCCAATAGTTCACGCGCTAATCCTTCGCGGCGTTCGGTAAACAATGTATCTTCGCCCCATAATTCGGCTTGGTAAATCTCATCCAACAATCCGGCTGAAACCGCAGCGGAGGCTTCCAAAGCCCCATCCACCACCGCCAATCCAAGAACAAACGAGCCCGTGCCCGTCGTCAGTACATGCAAGCCCGTCAATGTGAAATCATCCCGAACGCCGATCACGTGTCGTATAGTGGCAAGAGCCTCCGCATCCTGTTTAACGTGAACGATTCCCGCCGTCGGGACGAGCTGCGCACCGTGAGTCCGCGCCAACCAATCCAAATGCGGCTGCCATTCCCGTTCCTGGCGCTCCACCAAGTCTGGCGGATCAGCCGCCCGGTAACATAGCAGGTCGGTCTCTGCATATCCGGCGATCTCATCAACCACCTCTTTGTGGCGCGGACGAACACGGTCCAGCGCCGTATTGGCGAAACCGGTCAGCGCCATTGAGGCCAGGTCGAGTGTCTCGGTCTGCGCGTCCCATTCCTCCGCCACCGCATTCGCGAGCCTGTGCGAGGGAAGTTGCAGTTTCGATTTCATCGGCGTGCGAACCGGGCGACCATCCAACGTAATCGCGAACCCGTCCGCTAATGCCTCGACATCAACCTTCTTATAAAACCGTTTCGGCGCCTTTCCCGTCACTTACCGAATAATCCCTTCAAAAGACTACCGGCACCTTCGATCCCTTTCGTTATCGGGTCTGAAGATTCTTTCTGAGCCGACGGGGGTTTTCCACCGGAAGAAGCTGCGGGTTTGAGACACGGGTTATCGCTATCGGTCCCAAGTTCACCTAATCCCAAAAGAAGGGCTGGCGGAAAGCCGCCCCCGAGGACGACGCCACCGAGTTTTCGCAAAACTGAAAATTCATCCAACCCATAACTCGGATCCCCCAAGGTACCCCCGACCTTAACCGCGACCGCCAAATTCAAGGTCGCGGATTTTGGCTCGGGCGTGACGACGACATTCAGTTCCTCAGTTCCGAGATTCACTTTTCCTTTTCCAACGATCCGCGCGTATTCCGTATCTATGACCGCAGCGGATATATTTGCGATGCCCTTCTTGATATCGGTTTGCGAGACGACGCAGTTCAGAACGGTATATTCCGTCTTGTCACCGGTTATCCTTTTGGCGACGACCTGTGTCGGCCCGCCGATAAAGGCATCCAGTGCGGTCGTCTTCACGCGTCCCTCGCCCATCACCGCTTTGACCTGACCATCGAGCCCAGAAGCCAAGCTGCGTACGCTCTTACCACTACCGTTCAGTTTAACGTTAATATTTATCGCCCCTTCGAGCAGATCCGTAACGTCCGCATCGGTGAGCAGCTTGCCGAGGTCGATCTTCAACGCTTTCATCGTAACCGCCAATGCAGGCGTCGCCCGGGAGCCATCCAATCGGATTTGGCCGTCGATCGTCCCTTTCGCAATCTCCGCCTTTAGTGGGGAAACATGGAGGTTTCCGCCTTTCAGCGAGATGGCCACGTCGATATTTTCAATCGCGGGTCCGTTCGCCAAAACACGTTTCGCCGCCAGTCGAATATTCGCGTCGGCAAGCTTCAATGCATCGACCGGCAACGGCGTATTTGGCAACACGCGGCCATCATTCGCCGATTTATTCTCGACAGCCGACTTATCCGCCGCCTTATCGCCACCTTTAGCGACTGATTTCTTGCCATCCGCGGGTTGGAAATCGGCCAAATCGATCAACGTTGACTTAAACGCAACATCGACGGACGGGCGTTTCCCGCCGAGCTTAGCTTTCAAATGCCCGCCAATGTCACTTTTCCCAATCTTCACCGCAATGTCCGCTAACTCTATCGCGGTCC
This sequence comes from Alphaproteobacteria bacterium, assembly GCA_018665505.1. The sequence goes on along the minus strand of JABJCS010000335.1, from coordinate 2,528 downwards.
TCAAACCGCCGCGCACCTTTGTGGAGATCGAGTAGGGGCCGATCGGTGGAATCGGCGCACCGGCCAGCTGTGATAGCGTTGCGAATGATTGGCCGGACACCGCAAGTGTCAGGTCCAGTCCACTCACACCGACGGCATCCTGAATGCTACCGCCAATGGCGACCTTGGCGCCACCCGCTTCCACATCAAGCTTCAGCGGCCATGCCTTCGCTGGGTCGGTCAGTGCCCCCAACGCACCTAATTGTCCGCCACCGGAAATGGGCTGCCCATCCACCGTCATCGCGAAAGACATATCAACGGGCTCTCCCGGACCGTCCCCTGCGAGCGATATCTTATCGAGCAGCAGGACGTGCTTTTGGCCGGAGGCCGCATCGATATAGGTAAGTTTTGCGTTTTCGATCAAAACCTTCCGGACAACCGGAATCGGTAAATCGTCAGATGCTGCTGCTGGCGCGCTCTTGGCGCCCTCCTTAGGTGCGGTGGTCGGTTTGGGTGCGGCGCTCTCAAATTCGAAATTGGCGCGGCCTTTTGCATCGCGCTCGATCAGAATATCCGCTCCGCTCAACAGCACATAATTGACTTCCACTGTCTTGGTGAGAAGCGGGAGCAACGCCACCTGCGCGGAAAATTTGTCAACCGTCGCCATTTGTGGCCGGGAACCCCACGGCGCGTTTTCAAATTTGACGCCGTCGACCGCCAAAGAAGGCGAGAGGGATAGCTCGAGTTTGATATCGCCGTCGATTACAAGGGTGCGACCGGTCGCCTCCTTGACCTTCTCGGCAATCAAATCCTTGTACTGATTAAAATCGATATTCATGACGACGATGATCGCACCGACAATGACGGCAACAATCAAAACCGCGAGAGCTTTCAATATCGTAGACAAACGCATTACAGCTTTTCCCAAATTGTACGGAGGCTACCCTCAAGTTGGTGAAACGATTGCAGGATCGTCTCGGCACCTGCAGATTTCAGCTCACTCACCTCATGATAACCCCAGTCTACACCAATTGCGGTCACTTTGGCATTCACAGCCATCGTAATGTCGAAAACGGTATCGCCGATCATGACTGTATTCTCCGGCTCCACACCAAGTTCTCGCATCGCGTCTAAGAGAATTGTGGGATTCGGTTTGCCAGGTCCATCATCAGATGTCTTGAGCGAGACAAAACGGTCAATCAAACCATGTCTTTCGAGCGTCGCTTCCAAACCGCGTCGGGATTTCCCCGTAGCGACGCCAAGCAGAACGCCGGCGCTATCCAAAGCGTCAATCACTTCCCTCGTTCCCTCATAGAGGGGTTCGTCATGATCGGGTCGGTTTCGGATGTTAAGGAATGCGTCCTTATAGTGCCCTGCCAAGCGCTCATGATCCGACGGTGCGCCTTCCGGGTGCAATCTCCCGATGGCCTCCACCAATTGTAGCCCGACAATAGAGTGTACATTGTGACTTGAGGGCGGAGCACCCAGGCCTTCCGCCGCCCATGCCATCGACATGGCCTCAATGATGGAATGCGCGCTGTCGACCAAGGTACCGTCACAATCAAACACGGCGAAGTACAGGGGGGTGCTGTCGATCAATGCGTTACCTCTGGGAGCCTGCTAATCTCTCGAAATTGGAGTCCTATAGGTGGCGAGGCACATGGACCAGAAAAGATTATCCCAGGAAGAACGCTTTCGGAAGATTCTCTATCAAAACCCGTTGATCGACACTGTTCTCGCAAAAGCGGATGAACTGGCGCTAGCCAATTGGCACCTGTGCGCGGGATGTCTGACACAGAGTGTTTGGAATGCAATCTTCGAATTTCCCGCCGAACACGGAATCGACGACATCGACCTAATATACTTCGACACTGACGACCTCAGTGACGAAGCGGAAGAGAATCAAGCACAGCAAGCCCGAACCTTATTTGCCGATCTCCCAGTCCGGCTTGATGTGAAAAACGAGGCGCGTGTCCATCTTTGGTATGAGAGTAAATTCGGGAAAACCATCCCGCCCTTCCAATCGATTGAACATGCCGTCAGTAACTTTCCGACGACCGCGACCACAATTGCGGTTCATCCTCGTTCGGACGGCCTGTCGATTGTCGCTCCATTCGGTCTCGACGATTTGTTTGACGGTATCGTCCGCCCGAATAAGGCAATGGTGACCCAAGATCGCTATGAGGCGAAGATAGAGAGATGGCGGAGATTTTGGCCGCAACTCACCTACCTTCCTTGGTAGAGTTCCGACGAGGAGGATTGAACAATGCCGACAGTATCAACCAACGGCGCCGATATTTATTACGAAGTACACGGTGAAGGCCCGGTGGTCGCGTTCGCCCACGGCCGAGGCGGAAACGCAGCCAGCTGGTGGCAACAGGTTCCGAAATTCGCCGCAAGTTATAAAGTCGTGGTTTTCGACCACCGCATTTTCGGCCGCTCAACTTGTGCGCCGGAAGATTTCGACCGCAGCCTATTCGACAGCGACTTTCTCGCCATCCTCGACGCCGAGGGAATCGAGAAATGCGCCATCGTCTGCCAATCCATGG
>JABJCS010000334.1 GCA_018665505.1 Alphaproteobacteria bacterium | reverse complement strand
ACAGCGGCCAGGCCGAACACTTTGGAATAGGTTCGCGTCATGACGACATTTTCGAACTGGTCGACTAATTCCGCGCCCGACACATAATCGTTTCGGCTGACATATTCCGCATAGGCCGCATCGATCACCAGCAGGACATGGCTCGGCAACGCGGCATGCAAACGCCTCAGCTCATCCACCGAAACATAACTGCCGGTTGGATTGTTCGGATTCGCCAGGAACACCATCTTCGTGCGTTTGGTCACGCATGCCAGCAGCTTATCCATATCCGCTGTCAAATTAGTTTCCGGCGCGGCGACCGGCGTCGCACCCACCGACCGCGCATTGATCGGATACATTAGAAACCCGTGTTCCGTGTAGAGCACTTCGTCACCAACACCGGCATAGGCGCTGATCATCAGCGAAATCACTTCGTCGGAACCGGCACCACATACAATGCGCGCCGGATCGAGCCCAAATCGCTCCCCAATTGCGGCCCGCAGCTCCCCGGCGCCACCATCGGGATAAAGATGTAGTTTCCCGGATTCTTTCTGATACGCCTCGATCGCCCGTGGACTGGCGCCCAACGGACCCTCGTTCGACGCAAGAACAACGACCTTATCGACGCCCTCGACCGTATGGAGACCGCCCACATAGGGCTGGGCGTCCATGATCCCGGGCTTCGGTATCGGTTTCGTCATTCCTCAATCTCCCTTGTCGGCGCTCGGGGATACAGGATCGCCCATTGGCGTCGCATAACTTCCGATGACCGTCATACGTTCAATCGTGTCGCGGGCGGCCAGCATCTGCAGGCGCATATCATCGGATGCGACGAAACCTTCGACTTCCGCATAACAAAGGCGCGCACCGGCGGCACTCGGCGCCAGTAATGTCGGTCGCAAACTCGCCGCCGTCAGGATCTCCGCGAGACCGGACCGGCTGAGATCACCGCCCGTCTCAAGCACCATCGCCGTCCGATCATCGCCGGTCTCTTCCGATGTCATTCGGCCGATCGCCAAGGCATCGGGCGCATCGCCGGAACCGCCCCGCGCATTCCCACGCCCGAAGAACGGCAGACGGTAAAGAATTCGCGGCGCATTCTGCGCACACAGGTTTGGCCACCAGGTACCGGGCTCATCTTCCGTCGGGCACGGCACTACCGCCAAGGCAGCCGCACCGTCGAAGACTTGAGAAATCGCATCCCGGGCGCTCGGATGCGCGGTCATCGGCGTCCGGCTACCGAACTGATCGCGCGCCAGGTCCCAATAACCCTGGTCGTCTCCGGCGGCATAGACGGCAATCGCGTAATCCGGCATTTCCATCAGCACCAGCGACGAGATGATCTCTCGCCAAATCCGCAACACCGCGCCGACCGGAAATGCACCATCATGACGCGCGACGAGATCGCGCATCAGCGCGGCCTCACGACCGGGGCGCACCTTGTCCAAGCCGTCGCGTTTCTTAATCTCGGCAATCTCGCCCGCCAACCCGCCGCGCTGCTGTATCAGCGTATGCACCTGCCGGTCGATCGCGTCGATCTCTTGCCGCAGTTCGTCCAATGATCTTGGGGTGGCGTTCATTCAATCCTACCCTGTCCCGAAAAGCGCCACACTTGTAAGGCTTTAACCGCTATAAATCAAAGAAAACGTTGATCGTAAGCTCAAAGCATCGCACTCGGTCGCGACAAGTTTCGTGGCTGAACTCAGGCACCGCTCCACCTTCACTTATGTGCCTGCCGTCCGGCACCGCGCGGGTTAGCCGTTGGCGGTAACCGCGCGCTTGCGACGCTGGACCCGCGCCGCGCCCAAGCCGGCCGCGGCAATCGTCACCAGGAACGGCACCAGAGCGATGTTCAGGAAACTCAGGCGATTGCGCAGGCTATCGATATCCTTGCGCAGATCATGCCGTACCTGACGCAACGCTTTTCGCGTGACCAACAGCTCATCGGTGAACTTCTGCACTTCCACCTTTTGTTCTTCGGTCAGGGCCTTCGGCGCGTCGGCGCCCTCTCCCGGTCGGGGACCACCTTGCAATGTCAGGAGTTTTTTCTCCGTCTCCTCAAGTTGGCGCATCAGCCTTTGTTCTTCGGATTTGAATTGCTCCTGCGCGGCTTCCTGCATTTCTTCAATTTTTGTGAACGGGCGATGTGCGGAACCTCGACTGCGCAAACCAATCAGATCACTGGATCCGGAAAGGTTTTCAACAGCATTCAGGACGAAGTCGCCGTTATTGGCGACGGGAGTCGTGAAACGCCGACCGTAGAACTGGCGCATCTGCACCCAAAATGCGTTCGAGAGCATGTCCGTATCGGCGACGACGATCAGGTTGAGCGGCTCCTGGGATTCGGCAACATGCGGCTTCGGTTGAACCTTTTCTTCCTCCGCCTTGTCCTGAGAGGCTTTTTCGTCGGCAGGCTTGCCGCTATCACTTGCGGGTTCTTCCTTCTTCTCAGGCTCCGGTTCTTTCGGAGCTCCATCGGGGAAGGCGGATTTCACGGACCCTGTCAGCCGCATAGCGAGGATTTGTTTTTCACCGCTGGCTTTGAAACGCTCGACCATGCCGCGGATATCAGGCCGTTGACCTGAAATGTTCTTCACATCGACCAATTGCGAATCCGTAGTCGTCCACAAGAGCGGCTCGCCCTTAAGCGGTGCGTCGTCCTTCAGACTGATCGCCCCAGCACTCGCAAGATTCAAACGATTGAGGTTTGAGGTCACGAGATCGGTTTTGGAAATACTGTCTACGCCCAGCTGCAGCCAAGTGACATAAGGTGCGGGGACGATTTGTTGCTCCGACCCGGCATTCACGAGCCGCGCCAGGCTCATGTCGGCGGCCAGCTT
>JABJCS010000333.1 GCA_018665505.1 Alphaproteobacteria bacterium | reverse complement strand
CCGGTCCGATCAGCACCATAACCAGAACAGATTCTACTCATAAACGGGGGAATAACGGGGGCAAGGTCAGGTCGTCTGAGCGTTTTCAGAAATTCTACGCCGCGTGCGATGAGCGACATGTCTACTTCCTACCCGTTTTTGCTAATCTATCGATCAAGCTGTCCGCATCTTCGAAAGTATTTCGGACGAGTGGTTTGACGTCCATCTGCGGCACGTGACACTGATTGCAAAAGAACCGCCGTGCTGTGACGAAGGCTCGCACTTGGCCGCCTCTATCCATGTAATGTGTCACGCTGACCATTGGCGCGCCGGCCTCTGTCGCCTGTTTGCGGCTGTGACACGTGAGGCATTTATTGCTGTTCCGGTCGATCTGATAACCCCGGATCTTATGCGGGATAACGGGCGGTTGTTCCGGATAGTTCCGAACCTCGCGTTTCTCGTTGCGCGAGACGCCGGACATGACAGGGGCTTTCGGGTTGGTTGTGAGCTCCGCGTTCCGGAGCGTGGCGGTCGGGTCTTCCGCAACGGCAAGAGTCGGCAAGGTGAGGATACCGGAAACGAATCCAAGACAGATGCAGAACCGTTTTAAATTTTTCATATCGCCGTTACCTTGCATGCGCATTTCTTGAAATCCGTTTGTTTGGAGATCGGATCCGTCGCATCGAGGGTCAATTTATTGATCAGTTGACTGGCATCGAACCAGGGAACGAAGACGAGACCGCGAGGTGGGCGATTACGACCACGGGTCTCGACCCGGGTGACGATCTCGCCGCGCCGCGACGCAACCTTTACCTCGCTGCCGCGTCTCAAACCGCGCGCGGCGGCATCGTCCGGATGCATGAACACAACAGCGTTTGGGAACGCTTTGTAGAGTTCCGGTACCCGCTGCGTCATAGACCCTGAATGCCAGTGTTCCAATACACGGCCAGTTGATAGCCATAGATCGTATTCGTCGTCCGGAGATTCGGCTGCGGGCTCGTAAGGCAAAGCGAAGGCAATCGCCTTCTTATCCTTCTTGCCGTAAAACTGCAGGTTCGAGCCTGCCTCGACGTAAGGATCGGATCCTTCTCGAAAACGCCACAATGTCTCCTTGCCGTCGACGACCGGCCAGCGCAAACCGCGGGTTTTGTGATAGGTATCGAATGGTGCCAAGTCGTGCCCATGACCGCGCCCGAATTCAGCGTATTCCTCAAATAATCCCTTTTGGATATAGAAGCCGAAATCCTTAGCTTCGTGATTATCGTAATCTTCGCTGGCTTCCGATAGGGGGTATTTGTCTACATTGCCATTGCGATAGAGCACATCGAACAATGTCTTGCCTTTGAATTCCGGGTTTTTGTCCAACAGATCCTGGGGCCAGACCTCATCCGTTGTGAAGCGCTTCGAGAACTCGACCAGCTGCCACAGATCGGAGCGAGATTCGCCAGGTGCCGGCACAAGTTCATGCCAGAATTGAGTGCGGCGCTCGGCGTTTCCGTAGGCGCCTTCCTTCTCCACCCACATCGCCGTCGGTAGGATGAGGTCAGCTGCTTGCGCGGTCACCGTTGGATACGCATCTGACACGACGATGAAGTTCTCTGGATTGCGATATCCGGGCAAACCTTCCTCGTTCATATTGGCCGCGGCTTGCATGTTGTTGTTCACTTGCACCCAATACGCATTCATCACACCGTCTTTGAGCATCCGGTTGTGTTGAACTGCGTGAAAGCCGGGTTTGCCCGGAATCGTCCCGTCTGGAAGTTTCCAAATCCGCTCCGCGATCTTGCGATGTGCCGGGTTCTTTACAACCAAGTCAGCGGGGAGGCGATGCGAAAACGTGCCGACTTCGCGTGCCGTGCCGCAGGCCGACGGTTGGCCGGTCAGGGAGAATGGACTGTTGCCGGGTTCAGATATTTTTCCGGTCAGCAGGTGAATGTTGTAGATCAGGTTGTTGCACCAAACACCGCGCGTATGCTGATTAAACCCCATCGTCCAAAGCGACATGACCTTTCGGTGCGGATCGGCATAAAGCTCCGCCAATTCGATCAGACGGTTTTTCGGGACACCTGAAAGTTCCGAGACGTAATCGACGTCATAGCGCGCGACGAATGCCGCGAATTCCTTGAATGACATCGGCGTGGAACCACCGGCTTTCTTATTGTTCTCAGATTTTTGTTCCAGCGCGTGCTCCGGACGCAATCCGTATCCGATGTCGGTATTGCCGCGTCGGAAGTTCACATGTTTGGCAACGAAATCCTGATTCACATTTCCACTGTCGATAATATACTTCGCGATGAAATTGAGGATCGCTAAATCAGTTTGCGGTTTGAACACCATCGGAATGTCCGCGAGATCAAAGGAACGATTCTCAAAAGTCGAGAGCACCGCGACTTTCACATGTTCGGCACTGAGCCGCCTGTCGGTGAGGCGCGTCCAAAGGATTGGGTGCATCTCCGCCATATTGGAGCCCCATAGAACGAAGGCGTCGGCGGCTTCGAAATCGTCGTAGCATCCCATCGGCTCGTCGATGCCGAAGGTGCGCATGAAGCCCGCGACGGCGGACGCCATACAGTGGCGGGCATTCGGATCGATATTGTTGGAGCGAAATCCTGCTTTCATCAATTTTGACGCGGCATAGCCTTCCCAAACCGTCCATTGGCCGGAGCCGAACATACCGACGCCTTTCGGGCCTTTCTTGCGTAGCGCGGCTTTGAATTTCTCTGCCATGACGTCGAACGCCTTATCCCAGCTCACTGGGGTGAAGGCGCCGTTCTTGTCGTATTTACCGTCCTTCATGCGCAACATCGGTTTGGTGAGCCGATCCCGCCCATACATGATCTTCGAGAGGAAATACCCTTTGACGCAGTTGAGGCCGCGATTGACCGGCGCTTCGACGTCGCCGTGTGTCGCGACGACCTTTCCGGCCTTCGTCCCTACCATCACGCTGCAGCCTGTACCGCAAAACCTGCACGGGGCCTTGGACCAGGTTAGTTTAGTCGCGTCGGATTGCGTGATTAGGTTCGCTGCACTCGCCGGCACGGCGACACCCGCCGCCGCTGCCGCTGTCGCTGTCGCGATGGCCTGAGCCTTAATGTATTCGCGACGGGTGAGCGTCGGTCCCTTAGTGCCATCAGGCATCGTTGGAATCCTCAATTTGATGATAGACGAGAGAAGTCGAAATGACGCCGTCCAATGCGGTAATATCCGACATGGCTCCGACGAGATCGGAATCCGTTTCCATTTCCAGCGTGACGATCAACCTACTATTCACGTCGGTCGGATGGGCTTCGGCACCGGGAATACTATTGATGAGCGGTAGAATGTCTCCCATCCGTTCCGGACGCGCCTATATGAGAAGACTGGCAATCTGAAATTTCCGAATCGGTCGAGCGGTGAGCACTGCTCTGCGTGAATGGAGGGCTGACGTGCCCGTGCGTTCAGTCATCTAAAATGATCTCCGAAGGAATGGGGTCGCTTAGCTGCCGGGTGCGCCCGGAGGGCCGACGATCAATTGATATATCCAGATGGCTAGGCCAAGGCCGCCTACGAGTGCGACAGCCAGGCCCGGTGCCAAGAAGACTGTCAGGAACAGAAATCCGTTCCTCTCCTCGCGTTTTTCATCGGTATTTTGATCCGTCGACATTGAAACTCTCCATACGTCCGTGAGTGGTCAATTTAGGGACCATGTCGGATCTGTAACTGATCCAGATCAAATAACAGCCGAATAGAGTCCGTATCTTTAAATTTCTTTTCCGGTCTAGAAGATTTGGTATCGAGGACCTCTTTTGATTGACATCT
>JABJCS010000332.1 GCA_018665505.1 Alphaproteobacteria bacterium | reverse complement strand
AACATCGCCTAAACACTCGGCAACGCAACTCCGTCTTGAAACTTAAAGTCGCGACGAACTGTCCCGTATGGGAAGTGCGACTGAAGATCATTGACGCCTGCTCACAAGAAGTGATCGGCGATCACGAACACGGCGGCGGACGAGCGCATTGGGAAATTCTCGAAGGATTGGGGATGCATATCGGCATGAATTTAGAAAAAGACATCCGAAGCGCCGGGCCCTTACCTTCAACTCAAATGTGCTGGAATGCCTGGAACGGCTTAATGGGGACGACTCATTGGCTGGAAGGACTAATTGGAAACACCTGTGCTGAGCGCGCGAACATTCCCGGTTACGGCACGGGGACAATGCTGGGGCATGGCTGGTTCGGCCTAGAACGTGAACGGTGGGGCGAATTGTTCGATCTATCCGACGATCAGTTGGAGTTCTTTGAAATCCACGGTCCGGCGGATATCGAGCATTCCAATCTCGGTTGGAAGACGGTCGCCGAATACGCGGAGAAACTCTCCATGGAAGACAATGTGGTTCGTGCCTGCCGGGAGAACCTCGTAGTCTGGGAAAATTATCTAAATGGGATTGGTGCCGCAGGCGACGCCGAAGACGAGAAGCAAGCGGCCTGATCAGGCCGACGCGGCTTTAGGCTGCTCGCCTCGCACGGTCACCCGTCGCAAGACCCGACGCTCTGCCGGGTCGAAATCCGTACGTGCATGCATCGTACAGAGATTGTCCCACATGAGAAGGTCACCCGGTCGCCAGACATGCTCATGAATGAAACGCGGATGCTTTATATGGCGGAAAAGCTCCTCGAGCAGTGCGTCGCTTTCCGCCGACGACATCCCGACAATCCGAGCGGTCATGAGACGGTTTACGTATAATGACGGCTCGCCAGACATTGGAGGTGCGATAACGACCGGATGTTGATACCGCGGCGCGTCCGGTGCCGGGTCGTCCGGCCGTAAAGTCGGATTGCCGCCGTAGTCGTAGACATGTTCAGCGGACAGACCATAAAGCCGTTCTTTCATTTCCGCCGACAACGCCTCATATGCGCTACAGGCATTCAAGAACAATGTATTCCCGCCGATGCTAGGCACTGCAATCGCATAGAGAGACGTGATCTTAGCCGGGATTTGATAATAACATTGGTCTGTATGGAAATGCATTTCGCCATCCGGAAGAATGCCGTCTTTGCCATCGACGGGCCGCTTCGCAACATACATCACGTGCTTCGTTTGAGCGCCATCTTCCGGTGCCGTGCGGACTTCCTCCAAGGGACCAAAATGCTTCGCGAAGGTTTCATGGGCATCCGCATCAAAATCCTGGTCCCGGAAAAGCAGGACATGGTGCTGGGTAAAAGCATCTAAGATTTTCTCAATTTCGGCACCTCCAAGCTCTTCGGCTAGGTTTACACCGGTGACTTCAGCACCCAAACTGGGATTAATCGGTTCAATATTTATCGCCATGAGAAGAATCCTTCTGAATTCGCCTAGGTTCTGAATTCGCCTCGAACTTCCGATGGGAAGAGCTCATCGACGGTGAGCTGCCGGGCGCAAACACCCTGCTCGTATGCGTACCGAAGATATGTCTCCAAGGTTTTTCGGTTATCCTCCACTCCATACGGATAGTAATCATCGCCGAATTCGGCCATGGCTTCTTCCGCTAGCGCATAGCCCCACGGAATCGGCATGCGGCTTGCGGAGTAATTCGTCAGCCGCCTCAAGCTTCTCGCCTTCGCCTCCTCAAAGGCTTTCAACAATTCCATCGCAATCCAAGGATTCGCTTCGTAAGCGGCCGACTTGACGGCCATGACGTGCATGATTGGAAAGATACCAGTGTCGCGATAATAGTCTCTTTCGATCTGCCGCCAGTCGGGCAACAGATGACGCAAACTACCGTCGCCTTGCTCATAGGGCCGCGGAGACCGCGCGGTCATGGCGACATCGATTTCTCCATCCAACAACATCTGGCTTAACGATGAATCCGGCCGCGACGAATACCTGATCCGGTCGGGCAGATTGAGGTCGACTTTCTCCACGCGTCCCGGATCGTTGACGCCGGCCTGCACCCATTCGATCTCGGACAAAGGAATGCCAATATCGTGTTCGATCCATCCCCGTGTGTATATGCTTGCCGTCTGCGCCCATTCGGGAATACCAATGCGTTTTCCCGCTAACTCCGATGCTTTCGTCAGGGGAGAATCGGTTCGTACGTAGAGCGACGACTGTCGGAAGAATCGCGACGGGAAAACCGGTATTGCGGTTAATGAAGCATCATCCTGTGACTTGAATGCCGCATACTTGCCCATGGAAAGTTCGGAAATATCCCACTCTCGGTTCTTCGTGAAGCGATAGAATATTTCCTCGACTTCATAGACCATTGCCGTGAGCTCGATGCCCTTTGGCTTGACCACACCATGCACCAAATCACGCGTATGCTCGTAATCGCTAATCGCCATAGATAGGCGTATGTCGCTCATGCACTTCTCTCCCCAAATGACGGCCACATAAAAAAACCCCGGCCGCAAGCGACCGGGGCATATGATTATAACTAATATTAGCTTAGACGTGACCGTAACTAAGCATTGCATCCGCTACTTTAACAAACCCTGCGATATTGGAACCTGCTAAGTAATTTACAGGCCCGTCTGAGGTTTCACCATATTGAACACACGCATCGTGAATATCCCTCATCATATTTTCAAGAAGCCTGCGCAACTCATCTTCATCCCAGGCAATACGCGCACTATTTTGGCTCATCTCAAGACCAGATACACCCACACCACCTGCATTCACAGCTTTAGCCGGGCCAAACATCACATTAGCAGCCATGAAGGCATCAACCGCCGCCTGCTCACAAGGCATATTTGCAGCTTCAGCGATGGCCATTGCTCCGTTTTTAATAAGTGTTGCTGCTTCCTCTGCATTTACTTCATTTTGTGTAGCAGATGGCACTGCGCAATCACCTTCAACTCCCCAAGGGCGACCCTCATGAAAAGAGATGTTAGAAAATTCATCCGCAGCTTCAGAAATCCGCCCACGCCTGACGTTTTTCAGTGCTTTGATCCAGTCGATCTGCTCCTGGGAGAAGCCATCTGCACAATGGACAAAACCACCAGAGTCGGACAGCGTTAACGGCTTAGCACCTAACTGCAAACACTTTTCAGCAGCGTGAGTAGCAACATTTCCTGATCCCGAAATCAAAACACGCTTACCTTCAATGGTATCCTTGTGCTGAGCCAGCATATTTCTCAAAAAGAAAATCGCACCGTAGCCTGTAGCTTCGGTCCGCATTTTCGATCCACCAAACTCCAATCCCTTACCAGTTAGGACACCAACAAATGTATTGGTCATTCTTTTATATTGGCCAAACATATAACCAATTTCACGACCACCAACACCGATATCTCCAGCAGGTACATCTGTATCTGGACCAATATGTCGAACAAGTTCAGTCATAAAGGACTGGCAGAACCGCATAACCTCATTGTCCGATTTACCTTTTGGATTAAAGTTAGCTCCTCCTTTACCACCACCCATGGGCAGTCCAGTCAGACTATTTTTGAATGTCTGTTCAAATCCTAGAAACTTCAGAATTGATTCATTAACAGAGGGATGAAAACGAAGTCCACCTTTGTATGGGCCAATCGCTGAATTGAACTGGATCCGCCATCCACGGTTTGTGCGAATGCGGCCCTTATCATCTGTCCAAGGAACCCTGAAAGATATAACACGCTCCGGCTCAGCCATCCTCTCCAATATTTGATTCTCATGATATTGCGGCTTATCCGCAATATATGGAAAGATAGAAGAGGCAACTTCAAAAACAGCTTGATTAAATTCTGGTTGCCCCGGATTACGTTTTATTACTCCTTCCATATACCTTTCAAGATATTCCTGCGTTTTACTACTACCATGAACCTTAGACATCCTGCATCTCTCCTAAATTATTTATTAGTGATACGCCTTTCGCAAAGCCATTTGGTATAATGAAATCGCTGACGTAAGGGTGTCAACGACGTTGCCACAAATAAACATACTTATCCTGTGTCATGTCATCAAATATCAGGTAAAAATTTACCCATTCACTGCGTAAATGCTTTGGCAAATGGAGTTAGTTTAACACATGACCATTGAATTACGTCAAATTGACGGCCAATTCGCGTTTGAGGCTCTCGGGGTATCAATATGGTCTCAATTTGACAACGAAACCGTGCGTACACTCAGCAGAACGTTAAGTCGCCACGGGGTCCTGGTTTTTCGAAGACAGTCACTGTCGGAGAAGGAGCTCGTCAACTTCAGCAATCTCTTTGGAAACGCTGAAAAAATTGTCCGCGCGGATTGGGCTTCGGCGGACTACGCAGAGGTCACCCGCATTTCGAATATGCGCAACGCGGCCGGAGATCCAATCGGTGGACTAGGTTCCGGAGAGTTGGAGTGGCATACCGACCAATCCTACATGGCATCGCCAGCGACAGGAGCCATCCTTTATGGCGTCGAAGTCCCACTTGGTGGCCCCGATACGATGTGGGCCAATCTGGCGCTTGCATATCACGCCCTGCCGGATGCCATTCGGAAAACCGTCGACGGTCGGCGCGGCATATTCAGTTATGCAAAACGCGTCAGCGCCTATGACCAAGAGACGACACCGGAGGAAGTCCGGCGAAAAACGCCAGATGTCTATCATCCTTTGGTAAATACTCATCCGGAAACCGGCCAAAAAGCGTTGTATTTGGATCCAGCGACCACAGCCGGTATCGAAGGCATGCCCGAAGATGAAGGCATGTCTCTGTTGCAAGAACTCGCGACCCACGCCGCCTCTCCGGCATTTGTATACCGGCATGTCTGGCAACCCGGAGACATTATTATGTGGGATAATGGATTTTTACTGCATCGGCGAGATGCGTTTGCCAGCAATCAAAATCGACTTCTCAAAAGAACTACCATTAGGCTTTCTGAAAAACGACACATTCTGCCGGGCTCATAATCCCGCCGATGCAACGGGCACAAAAAAGCCCCCGAACGGCGAGAACCGTTCGGCGGCATAAATCTAACTGATAACTTGTGTCCTAGTTACCAAACAGTTTTTTTGAGGGTTCCGGTGGCACCTTCAGTACTTTTTTTGATGCTATCGGTCGCACCCTAAACACCTTTTTGAACCGCATCGGTAGCACCCGATGTCAATTCACCTATTCCGAGTGACCCAACCGCTTTACCAGCTGCGCCTGTCACCGCACCCATGACTTTCGCGATCACGTCACCGGCAGAAGCGCCACCTTCTTTTTTACCAATATCCTTTAACTCGATATTCGGTAGCGGGGCGTCCAACTTCTTCCCTTTAAGAAATGCAGCACTCGCTCTGACGGACACTTTGCCATCGCGTAAAACAATCCGATCGATGATTAGCTTTTTGCCACCTTGATCGCTGCTGCTAGATGACGACTCTCCACCGCTACTTTTATTGTCACCGCCACCGATTCCGGCAAACTTTTCTACATTACGCTGGAGTACTTTAAGATTGCTGACATCGGATTTCCATTCGTAGGTCACCTCGGGCCCTGAGATGAGGATACTGTCTCTTCAGTTACCGAAACATATCGAGCGTAACGGCAACTTCACCTAACTTGAACGCACTCGGTGTTTCGAACCCAGCGGGATTACTAACGGAGAATCCCCGCAGCGCCGCCTTACCTTCATCAGCTGAAATTTCGACTTCACTCAATGTTACTTTCGCTTGTGTCGCTTCGGATCCGACTTCCTCAACTGCGGTCTTAATAATCGAGTCGAGATTCGAAACCAGAACAACCACGCCAATAACGATGACAACAACGAGAACACCGCCGATAATTGCTATTTTCTTAATCGTACCCTCGGTCCAAAAAGAGTGACGCCGCGCTTTTTAGGGCGCGGCGTCATTTCATCTTATTTATCGGATGACGATTTCAACGCGTCTGTTGTTATCGCTCCGAACACCGTCTTTCGTCGCTGTCGCCGGGCTTTCTTCACCCAGATAAAAGACGTTCATCCGCTTGGCGTCCACGCCACGCTCGATCAACGCCGCTTTAACGGAGATCGCGCGTTTCTCGGACAACACCATATTATATTTGCTGTTACCCGCAAGGTCGGTATGTCCAGTGATTTGGATGGATTTGTCGGCAACCTTCTTCGCCGTTCCAATGATCAACGAGAAGATTTCGTCGTTGAAGGGGTCTTCTGGATCGGAACCGTCAAACGGGAAGTAAATATAGAACGGCCCGAGGAACGGTGCTTTTTTCTTCTTTTTCGCCGGCTTTGCTGCCGCCTTCTTCATGGGCTTCGCATCGTCAACCGCATCCATGGCGTCAAGATATGCAATCCGACACGCGCGAATGTGATCCGGTTGATGGCCTTCTTCTTGCTCTTGCAGCCAGCAATCGTACATCGCTTGTGCCTTAGCCATTTGTTGCGGTGCATAGTCCGCAGCGCCACTCTTTAATACCTTATTAAGCCGTTTCTCGGCCGCCTTTAACGCTGCAGCGGTACCGGCAGGAAGTTTACGGCTTTTGATGCCATCCGGCCCTACGGCTGTCCCGCCGCCGACCTTAATAGCCTTCGACGCGAAATGATCCGCATCCAAGAAATCTTTTTCATCATTTTCCGCTTTAGCCAAAGCAATGTATTCGGCGTGCAGGCTGCTCAAAAACTTATTGTCGCCCGGCTTCATACTTTCGGCCTTATCCGTCAGCCCGCTACTGCAGGCTGAGAGAGCACCGATCGCAAGCGATGCGGCGATAAATCTGAACATCATCATTCAATTCCTCTATTTCAATGAGCTCCGTCGTTTGGACGGAGGTGAGCCCCCCGTTGGACCGCTGAGCCGGATAGAAAAAAACCGCAACCCGGCTCGACCTCACGGACAATATACGTACATTCTAAAGACTGCAATAATGAGCCCTTCATCTTATACTATCCTTATAGTAGTTTTCTCAATCCATTTTCTAATTGAAAGAACTACCTTTTTCATACCCACTTGTTGGTAAATCCAACTTGCCTCCGCCGGTCGTATGCGTGAGAATGCTAAGAGCCGTGGTTCCGCGAGGACACAGCGGCTGCTTTAAACCGGGGGGCCTAATAATAGGTGTCCTCGCAAATCAGGGAGGAATTACTGATATGAACAGTAAGACCAAAATAGCGCTCGCAATGGGCGTTGGCGCTGCGTTTGCCTTCGGTGCCACGACCGGCGCCGTTGCAGCGAATGTAAAGCGTGGCGGCGTTCTCAATCTCGTCGTCGGAAGTAAGATCCCGTCTTACGACGGGCATAAAGAATCAACCTTCGGCATGATCCACCCGATCAGGCCGTTCTACAGTTTGTTAATGCGGGTTGATCCTAACGACCCGCAGTCACCGACCGCTTTCCAGTGCGATGTCTGTGAAGGAGATATCCCAACCGCCACGAACGACGGCAAACGATATACCTTCAAGATGAGAAAGAATGTTACGTTCCATGATGGTCAAAAGATGACCGCGCACGATGTCGTAGCGACGCATAAGAAGCTCATCTTTCCGGGCAAGGGCGTAGCCTCGGTGCGTAAAGGTTTTTTCGGCATGGTCGAGAAAGTTTCGGCACCGGATGACTATACCGTGGTCTTCGATCTAAAATATGCCTCGCCTGGCTTCCTGCCGGCTTTGGCCACTCCGTTCAACTTTGTCTACTCCAAAGCCGATTTAGAAAAACACGGCATGGCGTGGCATGAGAAGAACATCAATGGTACCGGTGCCTTTGCATTCGTCCAGCATCAGCCGGGCGCATTTGTTGAGGGTAAACGTCGCGACGGTTACCACCACATGGGGGCTGACGGCAAGGCATTGCCATATCTAGATGGATATAAAGCCATTTCCGCACCAAAGATGGCGGTTCGCGTTCAGGCTATTCGAGGCGACCGTGCACAGATTGAGTTCCGCGGCTTCCCGCCGAAAACGCGTGATGATCTGGTCAAAGCCCTGGGCGACAAAATCACCGTCCAGGAAGGCGATTGGAACTGTGTCATGGGTGCGTCGACCAACGTAAACAAGACGGCGAATGGTGGACCGGCATTCCATGCAGCGGCAGCCGACACCCGCGTCAAACAAGCGCTTAGCCTAGCGATGGATCGCTGGGGCGGTTCAAAGTATCTCTCGAAGATCGCTTTGGTCCGGACGCCGGGCGGCGTGGTGTTCCCGAACCACCCGTTAGCTGCGACCAAAGAGCAGCTTATGGAAATGCCACCTTACAATCCTGACAACAAATTCCGTCGGGACATGGCGAAGAAACTGCTGGCGGAGGCCGGTCAGTCGAAGCTTGACTTTAAGCTACACAACCGCGCGGTCGACCAGCCTTACAAGGTCGTCGGCACGTGGATGATTGACCAGTGGAAGAAGATCGGCCTGAACATTGAGCAGCAAGTGCTGCCGACGGGTCCATGGTTCGACGGTCTGCGCAAGAAGAAGACCTACCAAGTTGGTATCGACTTCAACTGCCAGTCAGTCGTGAACCCGGTCGTTGATGCGGCGAAGTGGATTTCAAAAGACAAGACTGGAAACAACTACGCCAGCTTCATCGATCGTCAGCTTGATGATTGGTACGTGCAGATGAACCGCGAAGGCGATCCAGCCAAGCAAGCGGTAATCATGCGTAAATTTGAGAAGCGCGTTCTCTGGGAAAAGTCGCACTTCCAGATCAATTACTGGTGGTTCAAGATCAACCCGCACCGGTCCTATGTTAAGGGCTGGAAGCAGGCTCCAAGCCACTATTTGAACCAGCATCTCGATCAAGTCTGGCTCGACAAGTAATACGCCTACTTCAGGCTGATGTTCACCGCCCGCCGGTTAATCCCGGCGGGCGGTTTTTTTGTATCCGCTTTT
>JABJCS010000331.1 GCA_018665505.1 Alphaproteobacteria bacterium | reverse complement strand
TGGCGATGATCGCCGGTACCCCTTATGCCACAGCGGCCCGCCGATTCTTGGATTGGAGTATCCGTCGTGACGCCATGGGTCTTCAGGCTCGAGGATTCGGCATTCTATCCTTGCCAAGCGCGACGCTGTCTACACGCTTCTATCCTAAGAAGATTAAGGAACGTCTCGTGCCGATGGATCCGGCTGCAACTGCGGGTAACCGAGAGCGCATTCTCTCTGAATGGCGCATCCGCTTCGGCGCGAAAGCGGAACCGGGGCGTTAGCCGAAAACGAAGCTTGGCCTTCCAGAAGAACCGGTTGTAAGAATTGTTTCTCCACGCTCTCGATTTATAAGGACATGCAGGATGAGTTCGGCAAACGGCGACGCCCTGTTACTAACTCCCGGCCCGTTGACCACGTCGATGGCGACTAAAGAAGCGATGCTCCACGACTGGGGCTCCCGGGATCAAGCGTTTATCGATACGACGCAAGCGATGCGTGCCCAACTGGTTTCGATCTCGGGCGGTGGCGACGCGTTCACGGCAGTCCCCTTGCAAGGCAGTGGTACTTTCGCCGTCGAGGCGATGATCGGCACGTTTCTGCCACGCGATGGCAAACTCCTTATCGTCATCAATGGCGCTTATGGGCATCGCATCGCGAAAATTTGCGATTATATGAACCGTGCTTATGTCGTCTCCGAGACGCCGGAGGATACGCCGCCCGATGCAGCGGCCGTGGAAGCCATTCTCGATAACGATCCGGATATCGGCCATGTCGTTGTCGTTCATTGTGAGACGACGTCCGGCATACTCAATCCGATTGAGGAAATCGCCGCTGTCGTCGCGGCACGGGACCGGCGGTTGCTGATTGATTCCATGAGCGCCTTCGGCGCAATTCCGCTCGACCTTTCGAATGTTACTTGCGATGCGGTCGCCGCGTCGTCGAATAAATGCTTCGAGGGGGTGCCCGGCATGGGGTTCGTCCTCTGCCGTAAACCGGCCTTGCTTGAGAGCGAAAACAACGCCCATTCGCTTAGCCTCGATTTGTTTGACCAGTGGAAGGCGATGGAAGGCAATGGCCAGTGGCGCTTTACGCCGCCGACGCATGTCGTATTTGCGTTTAAGGCGGCGCTCGACGCTCATGCGGTGGAAGGCGGCGTCGAAGGGCGTTTCGCGCGGTATAGCGAGAATTGCCGCATCCTGACAGATGGGATGCGGGGCTATGGTTTCGTACCGTTGCTGTCGCACAATCTGCAAGCGCCCATCATCGTCACGTTCCGGATGCCCGCTGATCTGCGTTTCGATTTTCAGGATTTCTATGACCGTCTGAAAGGAAAAGGCTTCGTCATATATCCGGGCAAGCTGACGGTGGCGGATAGTTTTCGCATGGGCTGTATCGGCGATCTCAATAGCGCCGATATACGTGCGGCACTGGCCGCTGTTGGAGAGACGCTATCGGAAATGAAAGTCCCTTCAGGCAAACCGGTGTAATATGGCCAAAAGTTTTGGAACAACGACGTTTGCAGCATCGTTGGTCGCAGTGTTGATCTGCGGTGACGCGTTTGGCCAAACTCCGACGGTGGATCCACCACAAGGTCTCGACATGACGATTGACCCGCGCACTGTCATTGATCGCGAAGAATTCGAAGAACTGCCCTCTGCCGCGGAAACAGATGGGGGCGACGATATCTATCACTCCGAGAAATGGCGCCGCATGGAGCGAATCCAGGCCCAAGGCGGCGAGCGAGCGGATATGTCACGCCCAGCTTCGAAGAATTTCAAGATGAATCCGGTTATCGGCGGCCGACGCCAATCGGGTAACCCGGTTCGGCCTGGGGCTGATGCAAAGCCGAGGCTGCCCTTCGGATTGGATTTCACGCGGGAGTTCTGAAGCGGAAATCTGGTGTCCAATCGGACGAAACCTATAGTCATTCGCGGGCCGATAGTTCGATCTCTTAAATTTTAGGTCGCGGGAGAACTTCAGATGAACGATGCGATGGAGTCGATAGCTGCCGTCATGCCGCCCGGGCCCCTGAGTGGTCTTGGCTCTTGGTATGGCCGTGATTATCAAGATCGCACAGATTGGATTCATCAGTTGTCCGCCGAAGAGATCGAAGAAATTGATTCTGCCGTCAGGGCAGCCAAAGCTGCAGGGCGAGACATCATCGGGGTAACTCGAGATAATTTCGAATTGCCGACGCTTGGCGACAAACTCCGTGCTCTCCGTGACGAGGTGCGCGACGGCAGAGGTTTCGCGCTTATCCGCGGGCTGCCGGTCGAGCGTTACACACTAAGGGAAGCGGCGACCGCGTATTTCGGGATTGGCGCGCATATGGGCTCCGCGCGTTCTCAAAACGGCGAGGGGCACGTGTTGGGTCACGTCTGCGATCTCGGTCACAAGCCGAAAGAGAACCCGCACCAGCGCGGCTATCGCTCCGGCGGTCCGCTTGATTTCCATACCGATTCCACGGATATCGCCGCTTTGCTGACCTGGCGGAAATCAAAATCCGGTGGCGAGGGGAAAATCGCGAGTTCGGTCACCGTCTACAATGAAATGCTGCGCCGCTGTCCGGATTTGTTGGGCGAGCTGTTCAAGCCG
>JABJCS010000330.1 GCA_018665505.1 Alphaproteobacteria bacterium | reverse complement strand
GGCGAAAGAGACTGAAAGCGCACTTGGCATCGCACTCTCGCAGGCTTCCGGCACCATGCAATTCGTCGAGAATGGTGCTTGGACCATGCGCTATCAGGTCGGCAATGCGGCGAAGAACGGTCTCGTCGCCGCGAGTTTCGCTCGCGAAGGTTTCGTCGGTGCTACCCATCCTTTGGAAGGACGTTACGGCTTCCTACATGCTTTCGCGCCATCACCGGATGCCCGCAAGGCGATTGCCGAGATCGGCACGCTTTGGGAGACGATGAATATTGCCGTTAAACCCTATCCGGGATGTCGCCTCGCCCACACGGCCGTAGACGCTATCATCGACCTCAAACGCGAACACGGCTTCTCTGCCAAGGATATCGTTTCCGTCGTGATCGAGCTTCCAGAGTTGGCTTACGATCTGACGGGAGCACCGGAACTTCAGAAGCAAACGCCGGAAAACTTGGTCGATGCACAGTTTTCCGTCCACTTCATGTCCGCCGTCGCATTGACCGAAGGCCGCATTTACTGGGACGATTTCAGCAAACGCCTTCACGACAAGGATACCGCGCGGCTGATGCAACGCATCAGCGCGATGAAGATGATGGACAGCGATCATTCGCGATATCGAACGCGCGTGAGTATAGCGCTATCGAACTGCAGCTCTTTAACCCGCACCCTGGAACTGCCGAAAGGTGAGTTTGGGAACTTCCTGACCAGCCTCGAGCTACGGAGCAAGTTCCGCTCACTCGTCGCACCTTGCGTCGGAAAGGAAGGTGAAGAGTGGCTGCACAGAACTATCATGAATTTCGAGAACGAATCAGTGGACGACCTGTTCCATCGGACAGTGCCGGCAAACAATTTTCTGTTGGCGGGAGAGGACTAAGAATGAGTTACGGCAGCCGTGAAATCGGACCCAACCGATACCGCGAAGATATCGGTCGATACTTCGAGGATTTCGAAGTCGGCGCGATTTACGAACACCGACCGGGGCGCACAATCAATGAAGCGGATAACAGCTGGTTCACGCTGTTGACCATGAACACACACCCACTTCATTTCGATGCGGAATACGCGGCACATAGCGAGTTCGGCAAGCCATTGGTTAATTCTTGTCTGACACTCTCTATGGTGGCCGGCATGTCGGTCAGCGACACCAGCCAGAAAGCAATCGCCAATCTCGGGTGGACCGATATCAAGATGCCGCATCCGGTTTTTGTCGGCGATACACTCTATGCTGAATCGGAGGTGTTGGATAAGCGGGAATCGAAATCCCGCCCGACACAAGGGATCGTTTCGGTCCGCACGACCGGCAAGAATCAGGACGGCACGGTCGTGATGTCTTACGACCGCAGCTTCCTGGTGCCAAAGCGGGGCCACGGCGTCGAAGATAAACTCGATGCGGCCGCTGCTGAATAAGAATGCCAGGAGTTTGCCGTGAACCATAAACAGCACAATCGCCGCAGCATAATATTTTATTCCGCGCTAGAGCCGGAACGTTGGGAAGACGGGATTGCATCGGGTGCCGATATGTTCTGCCTCGATATGGAGGACAGCACCTCGGCAGACCGTAAAGAGGAGGCCCGCCAAGTCTGCTTGCCACTCTATCGGCGACAGGTAGAACGCTCGGTCCGTCGATTGGTGCGTATGAATATTCCACGCTCCGACGAAGGGGTGCGGGATATGCTGGCAATTGCCGCGCTCGACACTCCGCCGGACGGCGTTGTCATCCCGAAAGTCACCAGCGCCGCTGAAGTGCAATGGGTCACCGGAATTTTGGCGCCAAAACACCCGGATTTGGAACTGATCGTTCTGATCGAAGATCAGAAGGGGTTTGAGAACATACGAGAGATCGCCAAGGCGGCACCGCAAATTTCCACCATTTTTCTAGGGTCCGCGGATTTTAGCGGAGAAATCGGCTCCGATTTGAGTCTGGATGCGCTTCATCACCTCCGCAGCCGCATGGTTCTGGCGGCTTCCGAAGCCGGCATTGATTCACTCGACGGTTGCTTCTTCGACCCGACAGATATCGACGGTTTGATCGCGGAGACGCAATGCGTTGCCGACATGGGCTTCACCGGAAAGGCGTCCTACGACGCGGTGCAAATTCCGCACATCCACAACATCTTTACGCCCGACGCGAATAGCATCGATCATGCCCGTCGGGTGATTACCGCCATCACGAACAGTCCAACCGGTCAGGCGC
>JABJCS010000329.1 GCA_018665505.1 Alphaproteobacteria bacterium | reverse complement strand
TGCAGTCGACAAATATTTATAAATCGTTGTTTTTATTATATTTTTTCTAGTGGCCCTTATTCCCACTCGATAGTGCCGGGAGGCTTGCTCGTAATATCGTAGGTCACCCGGTTGATACCGCGAACTTCATTGATGATGCGGTTCGCGGTGCGCCCCAGGAAATCATGGTCGAAGGGGAAATAGTCCGCCGTCATGCCGTCGCTCGACGTCACTGCGCGCAAGGTGCAAGCGAAATCGTAGGTGCGCGCGTCGCCCATCACACCGACAGTGCGTACCGGTAGCAGCACCGCGAAGGCTTGCCAGATGGTGCCGTAGAGACCGGCGTTGCGGATCTCCTCAATATAGATCGCGTCGGCCTGTCGCAGGATGTCGAGTTTTTCGCGGGTGATCCCACCGGGGAGCCGAATGGCAAGTCCCGGTCCCGGGAACGGGTGGCGGCCGACGACATCTTCCGGAATGCCGAGTTCGCGTCCGAGATCACGGACCTCGTCCTTGAAGAGCTCGCGGAGCGGCTCGACCAGGCTCATGTTCATACGCTCCGGCAGACCGCCCACATTGTGGTGCGATTTGATGGTAACGCTCGGCCCGCCGGTGAAGGAGACTGATTCGATGACGTCGGGGTAAAGTGTGCCTTGGGCCAGAAAATTAGCGCCGCCGATCTTTGCGGCCTCTTCCTCGAACACCTCGATGAACAGACGGCCGATGATCTTACGCTTTTCTTCCGGGTCGTCCTTGCCTTCCAACTCGCCGATGAACATGTCGCTCGCGTTGCGGTGCACGAGCGTAATGTTGAACCGGTCGCGGAAGGTCTCGACCACCTGCTCGGCCTCGCCCATGCGCAACAAGCCATGGTCGACGAAAATACAGGTGAGCTGGTCACCGATGGCTTCGTGGATCAACACCGCGGCGACTGAGGAATCGACGCCGCCCGACAAGCCGCAGATGACATTACCGTCGCCAACCTGGGCCCTGATCTTGGCGATCTCTTCCTCGCGGAAATTCGCCATCGTCCAGTCACCGGTGCAGCCTGCGATTTTATGCACGAAGTTGCTGAGCAGTTTACCGCCGTCCGGCGTGTGCACCACTTCCGGATGAAATTGCACGCCGTAGAACGGCTTGCTCTCATGCGCGATCACCGCGAAGGGGGAACTGTCAGAGGATGCGACTGCCCGAAACCCCTCAGGAATCTCGACGATTTTGTCGCCGTGGCTCATCCAGACCTGATACTTCTCGCCGGGCTTCCATATGCCCTCGTAGAGCGGACACTCTTCCGCCACGTCGACGAAGGCGCGCCCGAACTCGCGCTCGGTCGTTTCCACGACGTCACCGCCTAATTGCGCGCACATGGTCATCTCGCCGTAGCAAATGCCGAGCACCGGCAATCCCATATCGAAGAGGGTTTCGGGTGCGCGCGGTGTATCCGTGGCATGGACCGAGGCCGGGCCACCGGACAGAATCACCGCCTTCGGGTCGAATGCCCGGATGCTGTCTTCCGTGACTTTATTGAAAGGATGAATTTCGCAATAGACGCCGCTTTCCCGCACGCGGCGCGCGATGAGCTGAGTCACCTGGCTGCCGAAATCAACGATGAGGATGCGGTCTGTCATGGGTGCGGACAAGATACCCAGAGATCGGTCCGCGTCAATGCAGTTATTTAGGGATAGTTCCTTAAATAGGCTATGCCGCCTCTTCAACGTAGTAGAGCTGCACCGTGTGTTTGGCTTGAGCAAAGAACAGCCAGCGTTCGAGCGCGATCCCGATCATGCCGGACACCAATGCAATCACCGCCAGCAAAATACCGAGGCCGCCGTCCGCCTGCAGCATCACCGCGGTCGCGACGAGGGGCAGGAAAAGGCCCAGCATTTGCGCAATCCGGCGCAGGCGCTGGGCGTGTTTGCGGGCGATCTTGAAGCCCATCTCGCGCATCAGGTAATTTTCGGAGGAATGCGGCGGATCCAAGAGGCGAACCTTACCGAGCGCGCCGAGCCCCGTCGCCGTTTCTACCGTGTGCCGCTCCCGTGCTGTGTCGATAACGCGCCAGTAGCTGCCCTTAAGCGCCCAGGCGGCGACCAGGGAGAGGATCACTAGTATATCGCACCATTGCTCCGCCCCACCGAAGCCCCTAATCAAGACGTTGAGGAATAAGGCGCCTGACGCAAGGGCGAACACGAGATAGACCGGCGTCGTCAGTGCTTGGTTCCATTGCCGGATCGTCGGCAGACTAGCGTAAATTTGACCGGTACAGTAGACGGTCGCGATCGCACCGACCCATGCCAGCGCCGCGATCAATCCGGGCCAGCTACCCCGCGTCTCCTCGAGGAAGACCCAGGACCCCGCGTAGAGGACCGCCGGAATATAAGTGAAGAGCGCGGCGACACCTTCGCGCGACAGCCAGGACGAG
The DNA here is from genome assembly GCA_018665505.1 of Alphaproteobacteria bacterium. Next base: position 3,798 of record JABJCS010000329.1, on the reverse strand, counting down.
CGCCACTGGCTCATCGCCCGCCAGGCGCGTTCCGGATGGGCGAGATGGAAGGTCGAGCTCAGCAGTCCGATCGTGATCAGGACCAGCGCCAATCCCATGGAGATAACGCCGAACCACATATCAAGCGGCAACATGCCGTGCGGTGCCGCCAACGCGATCAGAAAGAGCAGGCCATAGCCCGCACCTGCCGATGTGGTGAAGAGGATAACTGATGAAGCTGGATGCATTGTATTGTCCTCCCCTTAGCGCGACAGCATCTGGTCGACCCAGCCGAGGAAACCACCCTCGGGCTTGATCTCTTCCAGGCGTTCTGGCGCTCCGATATCCAACGCTCGCTTCTTCGCGGGCCGTGGCGGCAAGTATTTGTTGGTTGGCTGGTAGCCCATCTCCGGCATCAGATCCATGCCGCCCCGTGACGCCACGAGTTGCGAGACATTGGATTTGGGATCGGCGAAATCGCCGAAATGACGAGCATTGGCGGGACACGTTGAGACACAGGCTGGGACCCGTTCCGCTTGCGGGATGTTGTCGTTATAGATGCGATCGACGCAGAGGGTGCATTTCTTCATCACCCCTTCCGATGCATCCAGTTCCCGCGCGCCATACGGACACGCCCAGGCACACAGACCGCAGCCGATGCACATATCCTCATCGACGAGCACGATGCCGTCTTCGTCGCGCTTATAGGAGGCCCCCGTCGGACAGACGGTGACACATTGGGCGTTCTCGCAATGGAGACAGGATTTTGGGAAATAGACGGTCCGCCCATCATCGCCGTCGCCCGTCTCGAAGCCGTGTACGCGGTTGAGCCAGGCTCCACTCGGGTTCGCACCATAGGCGTTCTGGTCGGTCAGCGGGGCTGGATGGCCGCTGGTATTCCATTCCTTACAATTCACCACACAGGCATGGCAGCCGACGCATGTATCGAGATCAATAACGAGGCCGAGGCGCTTTTCGCTGCGTTGTTGGGGAAGTGATGTCATCAGTCGTCTCCTCCCGCCTTGGCGGCATCGGGTGCGCCGTACCTCACTGTATCCGGTCTCGGCACAACGCCGGGGACGACAGGCAAGGCCGGGAATTGCGGCTCGCTGACGCCGGCCTCCGCCGGTGCTTTCTCCAGGCTGACCCGCAGATCATACCACGCGGCCTGCCCCGTCACCGGATCGGCACAGGCATAGCGATAGCCGTTCTCGCGCGCCGGCAGCAGGTCGTCGATCAGGTGGTTAATCAGGAAACCCTTGTTCGATTCCTCGGCATCCTCCGCCAAGTTCCACGCACCCTTTCGCTTACCGATGGCGTTCCAGGTCCAGACCGTTCGGCTATTGACCCCGTCCATGACACGGGCAATCGCCTTGATCTTGCCGTGGCGGCTTTTCAGGTAAACCCAATCGCCGGTCTCTATCCCTTTCGACGCCGCTAATTCGCGCGGTATATAGAGCGGATTCCAGCCGTGGATTTGCCGCAGCCAGGCATTCATCGAGCCCCATGAATGATACATCGCGGCGGGGCGCTGGGTGATCGCGTGCAGCGGGAATTCCGCTTCGTCGATCACCTCGTCCTCGAACGGCGCGTACCAAATCGGCAACGGATCGAAATAGGCATCGACCCGAGAGCGGTGTTGCTCTGGCGGTTGAATATCGCCATGACCGCGCGCCGCCAATCGGAACTTCTGCATCGGCTCGCTGTAGAGCTGCAGGATGACCGGATCAGCGGTAGGGTTGAAACCGAGTTTCGCGGAGAGCTCCAAGTAATCCTTATTCGCGTGCTTGAAGTAGAGCTGATTGGGCTCCAACTCGTGACGCCAGAAGCACCCGTTCGCGATATATTTCTCGAGCTGATTCGCGTTCGGAGCACCTTTCCCCGATTGCAAACCGTCCTCACCGCGCCACCCCATCAGCGTGCCGACGCCCGGTGTGCGCTCGTGGTTGACGATGTAGTCGGCATAACCGCCGGGGAATTTTGCGCTGCCGTCCTCGTTGGTCATACCCGGCAAGCCAAGGCCGACACCGATCTCAAGCAGAACTTCCTGGAACTGGCGCACATCGCGGTCCAATTCGACCACCGGCTGGCGGATAGAATCCGCCGCCCCTTCGGAACCCGATATCGGTCGGTCGAGCATTGAGATCGCATCCCAACGCTCGAGATAGGTCGTGTCCGGCAGGATCAAATCCGCATAGGGCACCGTCTCCGAGAAATAGGCATCGGAATAGATGATCTTCGGAATTTTGTATTCGCCATCGTCGCCCTTGGCGGTGAGCATATCGATGGTATCGCTCGTGTTCATCGAGGAGTTCCACCCCATGTTCGCCATGAACATGAACAGCACGTCGATCGGATACGGATCACCGTTATAGGCATTGGTAATGACCGTGTGCATCATGCCGTGACATGCGAGCGGCGCGTCCCAAGAGAACGCCTTATCGATCCGCAACGGATTGCCCTCCGCATCGACCACCAAATCCTCAGGTCCGCGCGGAAACCCTAGCGGCGGTCCGCCCATGGGTTTGCCGGCTTCGACCGTACCCGGCTTTCCGCCCGGCGTCGGGCCAAAGGGCGCCGACCTCGGGAACGGCGGCTTGTAGCGGAAGCCGCCCGGTACATCGATACTGCCGATCAGCATCTGCACTAGATGCAACGCGCGGCAGGTATGGAAGCCATTGGAATGGGCGGAGATACCGCGCATGGCGTGGAAGGCCACGGGGCGCCCCACCATTTGCATGTGCTGGCGTCCGGCCCAATCGGTCCAGGGCTGGTTGATGACCACTTCTTCCTCGAACGCGACATGCGCAATCTCGGCGGCAAGTCGGCGGATCGTCTCAGCCGGGATACCGGTACGCCCGGCAACGTTGGCCGGGGAGTATTCCTCGCGCAGATAGCGCTCCGCCAAGATATGGAAGACGGGTTTCGCAACCCGACCATCCGGCAAGGTGTACTCACCCTTCATCGCCGGTGAGACATCCGGGCGCAGAGCGCTGGCGGCACTTTGCGTTTCCTGATCCCAACACAACGGATTGCCGTCGTCGTCGCGCGCGAACATACCGTCATCGGCGCCGCCCGGATTTTGCACGACCAACCAAGGAGAGTTCGTGTACCGCACAAGGTAGGGCAAATCGACTTTACCGGCCTTCAGCAATTCATGCGCGATGGCCAGTGCGAACAACCCGTCGGAGCCCGGCGCGATGCCGATCCATTCGTCCGCGATGGCGGAGTAGCCCGTGCGCACCGGATTGACAGAGACGAACTTCGCGCCGTTGGCCTTTACCTTGCCGAGGCCGGTCTTGATCGGATTGCTGTCGTGATCCTCGGCCACGCCGAACATCATCAGGTACTTGGTGCGTTCCCAATCGGGTTCGCCGAATTCCCAGAACGAACCGCCGATGGAATATATACCGCCGGTCGCCATATTGACGGAACAAAAGCCGCCATGCGCCGCATAATTCGGCGTGCCGAATTGCGTCGCCCACCAACCGGTCAGCGCCTGACTTTGATCCCGCCCCGTGAAAAACGCGAGCTTGCTCGGGTCTTCCTCACGGATCGGCTTCAACCAATCGATGGCGGTCTGGATCGCTTCCGACCACTCGATCTCCTTGAATTCACCGGAGCCTCGCTCGCCGACCCGCAACAACGGCTTGGAGAGCTTTGCAGGCGAATATTGCTGCATGATGCCCGCCGAACCTTTCGCGCAGAGCACGCCCTTGTTCACGGGGTGGTCGGGATTTCCCTGAATGTAGCGGACTTTACCGTCCTTCAGATGCACCTTAATGCCGCAGCGGCAGGCGCACATGTAACAGGTCGTGG
>JABJCS010000328.1 GCA_018665505.1 Alphaproteobacteria bacterium | reverse complement strand
TCCATCGGCGTCATCTCCCGGTTGCCCATGCCTTTGACATCGCCGCCGGCGCAAAAGGCGCCGCCGGAGCCGGTCAGGATGACCGCTTTCACGTCATCACCGGCGCGGTCCTTGATCTCCTCGAGCGCGGTGCTCATATCTTCGCGCATTTCCGTGCTGAGCGCGTTACGGGCTTCCGGCCGGTTGAGTGTGATCGTCGCGATTTCGTCGCTGACGTCGAATTTGATGTGGCGATAAGTCATGTTTCCTCCTGAGCCCTTGGCGGCGAATGTTCCTTGAACAGAGATAGACCGACAAGTGGCGGAAAACGAGGACCGCATCATGACTGTGAATTTCTAAATCCAATCTAATATTACTGGAAAGTATGTAAATTTGGTTTGGAGGAAACGATTATGACACGCGAAGTTATTCCCAGCGGCTCGGCGCTCGGTGCGGATATTAAAGGTATCGATTTCTCAAAACCGTTGAGCGACGACGATAGGGCCTTCGTGAAGCAGGCATGGAACGATCATCTGGTGGTTCGTTTTCGCGACCAGGATTTGTCGGACGAAGATTTGGTTCGGCTGGCCGACGATTTCGGTGGCTCTCAGGTAGCAGGTTCGCGTCAGTACTACATTAACGCCGGATACGATACGAAATCGGGCCGGGTCTCGCATCTCCCGGGGATTACGATTATTTCTAATCTCGACAGGGATGGGAATCCTGAGAAGGAAAACTCGGGGACCGGCAGTAGTGAGTTGTACTGGCATACCGACAATTCCTATGTCGATAACCCACCGAAAGGCAGCATCCTCTATGGCATTCAGGTGCCGATCAACGGCGGCGGTGACACATCTTTCGTAAATCAGTACGAGACCTACGAAGCTTTGCCAATGGCCATGAAGGAACGCTTGCTCAATCTTCACATTCGCCACGACAACAGCCGCAATACCGCAGGTGGTGCCCGCCCGACAGCGAAAATTCCGACGACGCGCGAGGAAGTGGAGGGCCCCGCCCATCCAATGGTCCGGCGTCATCCGGATAGCGGGCGTAATGCGCTTTACCTAGGTCGGCGGTATGCCTCACCGTCGAGCTATATCGTGGAGTTGCCGCAAGATGAGAGCGAAGCCTTGCTCGACGAATTATGGGCGCATGCCAAACAGGCGAAGTTTGTTTGGACGCAAGTCTGGCAGCCGAGAGACGCGATCATGTGGGATAATCGTTGCACCATGCATACCCGCAGCAAAATCGATCACACTCAACCCCGCGAAATGCATCGTAGTCTGATTAAGGGCGAAGCCATTATTCCAGCGACGGCCCCTTAATCTTTTACCCCTTGGATCGGAAGCCACATGGTGACTGTTGTGCCCCGACCGGGCTCGCTGTCGGGAATGAGCTCGCCGCCGTGTAGCTCGACAATGGATTTGACGAGATACAGACCGAGGCCACTGCCCTCATAAGCTCGATTGAATTGGTTTTCCTTTAAAAGTGTTCCAAACCCAATGTCGGGCTGCGGCGCGGCGCCGGAGCCCAGAGCGTTGATCATAAGTTCGGCCAGGTGAATACTCTGTTATTCGGTTACAGTAATCGCCTGATCGCTCGCCTCACGATGCCAAATGATGGCCAATAACACGGTCGCGATAATGAGAGGGCGGCCGCGCTCGCGATCGAAAAATGGCGCAACCAGCGAAATGGGCTGTCCTCATCTTCGAGGTTACATCAAAAAGACGCCCTTGCCGGTCGTCTGAGTGTCGAACAGCTTATAGGCTTCTTCCGCTTGATCGAGGGTAAACTCATGGGTGAACAGTGAATCCACATCGATCTTCCGGTCAGCAACGAACTCTGCGCAATCCGCTTGCCCGTTCTTGCTGAACGTCCAGGAGCCGACGAGCGTTACTTGACGGCGGAGCAAGTCGTTCGACACGTCGAGCGTGACATCGCCGCGCTCTCCGACAAAGCAGGCCGTGCCCCATGTTCTGACCGATTGCACGGCGGCCCGGCGTGCCTCTGGATTAGAACTGCAATCGAGAGTTTTCTGAGCGCCTTCGCCATGCGTGAGTTCGCGGATGGCATCGACCACATCGTTCGACATCGGGTCGATGACTTCGTCGGCGCCGAACTGCTTGGCGAGCTCGCGGCGGTCCGCGCTAATGTCGAGAGCAATCACCCGCGCGCCCATGGCTTTCGCCAATTGCGTGGCGCTGAGCCCGACCGGACCTTGCCCGAATATCGCGATGGTTTCGTCACCGGCGAGGTCGACGCGCTTCAGCGCGCCATAGGCCGTTCCGGTGCCGCACGAGATGGCCGCGCCGGTCTTGAAGGAGAGGGCGTCCGGCAATTTGACGATCGTGTGCGCCGGGGCTTTCATATACTTGGCGTGGGCACCGTCGCCTACTCCGCCGTATACGATGGCGCCGTCGAGACACATTTGCGACCAACCGCTCGCGCAATGCTTACAGACGCCGCAGCCGCTATAGTGATGGTCCATCACCCGATCGCCGACCTTGGCCAAGGCTTCCGGCACGCCTGTGCCGACCGCCGCGATAACGCCGCAGGGCTCGTGGCCGGCAATGTTCAGTGTGTCTTTCTTGGGTCCGCGATATTGATGCAAATCGCTGCCGCACATACCCGATGCCTTAATTTCGATCACGACTTCGTCCGGGCCTGGTGTCGGGTCCGGGACATCCATCAATTCCAGTTTCCGCTCACCTAGAAATACAATCGCTTTCATTGCCCCGTTCTCCCGGTTAAAGACTTTGTGTGGTAGGTTTCAGCCAGTTTCTTAACCATCTAGGGCTGGCACCGGCTGTGTCAGCACGGTTGCTGGCCTATATGTTTGGGACATGCAAAATGGACCCGGTCGGGTTTCGGAAACTTGGGGCGCTTTACAATGACAAGCAATGGCAGATTGCCGCTTTCGCGGTTTACGGTTTTAGATCTTACGGCACATCGGGCGGGCCCGACTTGCGTGCGACAACTCGGCGACTGGGGTGCCAATGTCATCAAAATTGAAGCGCCCGACCGCATAAACAAAGATAAAGGCGGCATCATCGGCGCCCGGCATGGGTTCGATTTTCAGAACCTCCACCGCAACAAGCGCAGCCTAACGATCAATCTGAAAACCGAAGAAGGTAAGAAAATCTTCTTCCAATTGGTCGAAAAGGCGGATGTCATCGTCGAGAATTACCGCTCGGCCGTGAAGCATCGCCTCGGGATTGACTACGAGCCCTGCGCCAAGGTCAACCCGCGCATCGTCTATGCCAGCATTGCCGGTTTTGGCCAGGATGGCCCCTACGGCAAACGGCCCGGCGTTGACCAGATCGCCCAAGGTCTCGGCGGCCTGATGAGTGTCACCGGCATGCCGGGGCAGGGTCCCGTCCGGGTCGGCATTCCGATTTGTGATCTGACGGCGGGCATGTTCTTGGCGCAAGCGACGCTGATAGCGTTGCTGGATCGCGAGGTGACGGGCGAAGGGCAGTGGGTCCATACATCGCTGCTCGAATCGATGATCCAGATGATGGATTTCCAGGCGTCGCGCTATCTGGTCGATGGCGACGTGCCGAAACAGGCGGGCAACAATCATCCGACCAGCATTCCGACCGGCGTTTTCGAAACCGCCGACGGGCATATTAATATCGCCGCATCGGGACAGGTTCTGTTCGAGCGGTTTTGCGGTGCGGTCGGTCTGGAGCGTCTAGTCGAAGATCCGGATTTTGCCAAGGCTGGCGGGCGTTCGGATAACCGGGATGCATTGAATAAAATCATCAACGAGCGGATCAGCCAGGAGCCGAGCCAGCATTGGGTCGATCTGTTGAACGAGGTCGGTGTGCCGTGCGGGCCGATTTATTCGGTCGATCAGGTCTTCGCCGATCCGCAGGTAGAGCACCTGAAAATGGCGAAGACCCAACATCATCCGGAACTTGGCGATATAAAACTCGTGGGGCAGGCGATCAACCTGACCAAGACGCCCGAGCCCGAGGAATTCCGCTTGCCGGTCCCGGAACTTGGCGAACACACGGATTCGATCCTGGCCGATCTTGGCTATGGCGAAGATCAAATTTCAGACATGAAGTCGCGCGATATCGTCTGACGACGCGGCACGACACTTTAAATAAGGAAGCGATATGCAACTCAATACGGAAAAGATGATTGGCGAAAAAGAAGGCGGCGTCGGCTGGATGACCTTCAATAATCCCGCACGGCGCAACGCCATGGCGCTGGAAATGTGGTCGGCGGTGGAAGCGATCCTCGATGAATTCGAGTCCGACGATGCCATCAAGGTTATCGTGATGAAGGGTGCAGGCGATAAGGCTTTTGTCTCCGGCGCCGATATTTCCGAATTTTCGGAACGCCGCAACAACGCCGAAGCGGCCGCCGAATATGCCCGTATCTCCGAAGGAGCCCGGGCCCGGCTATTGGCGGTGAAGAAACCGTTGATCGCGATGATCCAAGGCTATTGCCTGGGTGGTGGTATGGCGGTCGCGATGGCCGCGGACATGCGCTTCGCCAGCAACGATTCGCAATTCGGTATTCCGGCGGCGCGGCTCAGCATTGCCTACGGCTTCGATGGATTGCACAAGCTGGTACATTTGGTCGGCCCGGCATTGGCCAGCGAAATCATGTTCACCGCGCGCCGTGTTGAGCCCGAGGAAGCACAGCGCATCGGTCTGATAAATCGTGCCGTCCCGCTCGACGATCTCGAATCGACCGTGCGTGAGGTTGCGGATGCGATTTGCCGCAATGCGCCGCTCTCGATCAATGCGTCGAAATACACCATCGGCCAAATACTGACCGATAAGGAAGATCGCGATTACGACGAGATCAAACGCCTGTCGAAGATGTGTTTCGACAGCAATGACTACAAGGAAGGCCGTGAGGCGTTTATGGAAAAACGCTCGCCGGTCTTTTCCGGAAGCTAAGCGGGGGAAATCGGGGCTCTGCCATGTTCCGGCTAAATCACAGAGCGACCGCACTCATCGACAGTCTCGTCGAGAAGGCTGTCGATTGGGTGGAATTGCAACGCAATGCATTCCGCCCGGGTGCCTTTGCTCTGCCGCAGCCGGAATGCAGTTTCATTGCCCCCTTTTTCAAGGAAGAGACATTGGCGGAAGTTCGCTTTCGCCATGTCCCGCAAATCGACAATCCGGATTTTCTGGGATTCGTGCAGGATAGTTTAGCGGCGAAGAAACCGCTCGATTTCTCGCAAATGGCAGGGATTACCTTCGTCGATACGGTTATCTTGTCGGACGCCTATTTCGAGGACACCGATTTGGTCTCCTTGCTGTTCCACGAATGTGTCCATGTGGTGCAATATCGCCAGCTCGGCGTCGAAGGGTTCATGCGCCGATATATCGAGGGCTGGGCGTCAAACGGCATAGATTATTTTGCGATACCGTTGGAGCGAGACGCGTATGAATTGGAACGTCAATTCCGATTTCAGCCGCACCGTCCCTTCTTTGTCGAGGACGCGGTCGCGTTGCGGCTGAAGTCTTAACCGGAATTTACCGCGGTCCGAAGCATTTCATTTTCACGGACCAGCCATCGGGACCGGCCTCTTTGGCACTGTTGATCAAGGTACAGAGAATGCCTTGCTTGGCATGGCGGAGTTCCTTAATCGTCATGCGTTCGTTTTTACCTTGGGTCGACTCGGAGAATCCGGCCGAGGTCAGGCATCCCGTCAATCCGACCGCCGTCCGATCTGCCGCCACGCGAACGTCGCGCTTGCTGAAACATTGTAGCTGAAATCCCTTGGGTCCGTCGCGAAGGCTTCGGCAGGCCAATTTCTTCGTCTTGAACTTGATGGTTTTCGATTTCACCTTCGCGGCCTTGACGAAAATGCCCTCACAAATTCCGGGCGCTTTGGCGTTAGCATCCGCCATCAGAAAGATCAGAACGGGGACGGCGAGAAAAAGACGAAACATTAAACCTCCGGATAGAAAGGGTATTCGCTGACGAATCATCGGATTCTAACACAGCCCTTCGGGAGTGCCAGCGGCAGTCACGCGCCGGCGAGATCTTTCGCCAATCCGCGCGCCCGCTGTGCTTGCTCCTCCGCCATCTTCGAACACAGACCGGTATAGGCGGTCGGGTCGAGAAGGGCTTCTATCTGCGTTGGTGTGAGATGCCCCGTGACGCGCGCGTCTGCCGCAAGAAGATCGTCGAAAGTCTCGCTCCCGACGGCAGCGGCTTGCGCGGCGTCATAGACGACATCGTGGGCCTCTTGTCGGCCGACATGCTCACCGAGCGCCAGCATCATCGGCTCCGCCATGATTAAGCCGTCGGTCAGGTCGAGATTGGCGCGCATGCGCTCCGGCTTTAGC
>JABJCS010000327.1 GCA_018665505.1 Alphaproteobacteria bacterium | reverse complement strand
TCGATTGAGGGAAAAATGGACTACGATAAATACGAAACGCTACTCTTCGAAAAGCGCGACCGCGTACTGACCGTCACACTGAACCGCCCGGAGAAACTGAACGCAATCGATGGTGCGATGCATGTCGAACTGTCGCACGTGTTCGAGGAAATCAATCGCGACCGGTCGGTCGATATTGTTATCCTGACGGGTGCGGGCCGGGCATTCTGTGCCGGCGGCGACGCCGATTGGCTGCAGGAACTGATCGACGATCCCTGGGGGTGGGAGACCCTGTCCGAAGAAGGCAAACGGTCGATGATGTCGATCCTGGATTGCCGCCAGCCCGTTATCGCCAAGCTCAACGGTGCGGCGGCCGGTCTCGGCGCCACGCTCGCACTGTATTGCGATATCATCATGGCGGCGGACACCGCGCGTATTGGCGACCCTCACGTAAAGGTCGGTCTGACCGCCGGCGACGGTGGATCGGGCATTTGGCCCTATCTGATCGGTTTCGCGCGGGCGCGAGAATTCCTTTACACCGGTGAAATGCTGACCGCGGAACGGGCTGCCGATATGGGCCTGATCAATCGTTGCGTACCGGCCGACGAACTCGACAAGGTTGTCGACGACTTCGCCGATCAGCTCGCCAATGGCGCCATCCGCGCCATTCAGTGGACCAAGCAGGCCGTAAACGCCCCGCTCAAGCAGATCGTTTCGGCGAACCTCGATTATTCGTTGTCACTTGAATCCAAATCCAACATTACCGAAGATCATCAGGAAGGCATTAACGCCTTGCGCGAAAAACGCAAACCGGTCTTCAAGGGTAAATAAGCCCCGAAAAGGCGCAACAAAAAGGGCCGGCGAATGCCGGCCCTTTTCAATTGCGATAAAGCGGTGCGCTTACATCGATGCCTTCGCTGCCGCCTTGATCAACGTGTACATGGGCGCGACCTTGGGATCCTTCATGAATATGGAATCTCCCATCGGGCGCAGCTTGTCGAGGGCTGCCTTGCGTTCTGCCTCGTTGAGACGGATGACTTCACCACCCGCTTCGCCCCATTTCTTTTCCCAGATCTTGGTGTCGTCTTCCGACCATTTATTCGCGACCGGTGCGACTTCCTTACCGACCTGGATCAGAATCTGACGCTCTTTATCAGACAGCTTCGCAAGCCATTTCGCATTGGTCCACAAAGCGGTCGGGATATAGGTGAAGTTGGTCGGCGTGATGTATTTAGCCGCCGTGTAGAACTTGGACGGTCCCATCACGGTGATGGCAGAGCTTGCGCCATCCAGCACCCGGCGCTGAATGGCTGGCAGGACCTCGGAATAGGCCATCGGCGTACCCGCGGCACCAAGCGAACGCATGATCGCCACTTCGATCGGCGATGCGAGGACGCGGATCTTCTTGCCCTTGACGTCGGCCAGTTTACGCACCGGATCCCGCATCGCCAGCGCCGATGCGCCCGCGGCGGAGATGTACAGTCCGGTCACGCCTTTGGGCGTTCCTAGGTTCAGGAATTTACTCCGGACACTGGGGTGATTCATCGTCTTCGTCTGATGCGCGAAGCTGTTAAACAGGCCGGGCGCGTCGGGCGCGGCAAAGGCCGGGTTCAGACCCTTGAAGAAACCGGGCGGTGAAATGAAGCCTTCAATCGTACCCAAAAGAACACCTTCGATCATGCGCGGAATTTTGCCGAGCTGTGCTGCCGGATAGACTTTTACATCGATCGAGCCATTAGTGCGTTTCATGACTTCCTTGGCGATCCACTTGGCCGATTTGTGCTGACCGTCATTGATCGTCGCGAAGCCGATTTTCATGATGGTCGCGGCGGAGACGCCCAGCGGTGAAAGTGCAACGGCGGCGGCGAGCGCCGCTGCTGTCAGAATTGTATTTTTATTGGTCATCGATCTCTCCCTGGAAAAAATTCATTGTTATCGTTGAAACGTGCCGAAACATTGTAATCACGTGTCGGACAGGTATGCAAATCGGCATGGGAACCGGTAAGTTCATTGAAACTGGCAGACCGTTCGCTAAGCTGAAGTCCGCTTACTCAGCCGCGTGCGATGCGAACGCAGATTGACGCGCCGTGCCGGGCAGTGTTTTGGGTACTGTCCGACGGAAATCAGGGAAACGACAGAAATGGAACGAAACGAAAAACCGGCCTCCGGAGAATTGTGCTTTACGATGGAAACCCTGTCTCCTGAAGAGATGGAATGGCATTTCAATCCGCGCATTACCGTACCTGATCGCGACGGATACATGGACGCCCGCGAAGCAGCCAACAAACGAACTCTAAACCGGCTCTCGCGAATACCGGACCTGCGATACGGTCCTAACGCGCACGAGACATTGGATATCTACCCGGCAGACACGGCAGCAGCTCCGGTGATGGTTTACATTCATGGTGGATACTGGCGTGCTGGCTACAAGGAAGACTGGGCATTCGTGGCAAAGCCCCTTGTATCCAGGGGCGCAACCGCTGTTGTGCTAAACTATGACCTTTGCCCCAGCGTCAGTCTGGACGAAATCGTCGCGGAGACCCGCCGAGCTCTGATCTGGCTGTATCGAAATATTAGCGACCACGGCGGCGATCCGGAGCGGATATTTATATCCGGAAGCTCGGCAGGTGCGCATCTATGCGCCATGATGCTCGGGCATGACTGGTCTCAGGAGGATCTTCCCGCAAATTTGATCAAAGGTGCGGTTTTGATCACGGGTATTTATGACGTGCACCCTGTGCTCGATATCAGCGTAAATGCCGATATCCGGCTCGACGCCGATGCTGCCCGGCGCAACAGCCCAATGTTTCTGCCACCGCTCCATGGCGGGCCAATACTGGCAGCCGTCGGGGGCAATGAGGCCGGCGGATGGAAGCAGCAGACCCGCGATTACG
>JABJCS010000326.1 GCA_018665505.1 Alphaproteobacteria bacterium | reverse complement strand
TCCGGCGATAAAGCAGCGGACGCGAAGACCGCTGGCGCCGACGTGACGATCAACTACCGCGAGGAAAACGTCGCCGAGCAAGTTCTCACGGAGACCAGCGGCGAAGGCGTCGACTTAATCTGCGAAGTCGATTTCGGTGGCAATATCGCGATCACCGAGCAAGTCATCAAGGTGAACGGCTGCGTCTCGATCTACGCCTCCAAGGGTGAGCTCAATCCGGTCGTACCGATGAACGTCTTCATGATCAAAAACATCAAAGTCTGGCCCTTCGTCCTGCCGATGACGCCGCTCCCCGACCGCGAACGCGCCCAAGCCGACATCGCCACATGGCTGGGAGAGGCAAAACGCTTCCACCGCGTGGCGGGAGAATTTCCCCTTGCGGAAACGGCCGCGGCCCATGAACTGGTCGCGTCTAAAACCAAACGCGGCACGGTAATCGTCCTACCGCAGGAATGACTCCGCAAATTCGCGCTAAAACCGAAACTGACCGCCGTTCACGTGGATAACTTCGCCGGTGATAAACCCGCCAGTCTCGCCAGCGAGGTAGAGGCACGCGTTGGCGATGTCATCGACAGTACCGATGCGCTTCACTGGGATCGATTCAATGCGTGCTTTTCGCCAGGCTTCCGGCTCGTCGTATTGGCTCCAATCACGGGTCGTGTCGATGGCGCCGGGGGAGACTGTGTTGGCGGTAATGCCCGATGGCCCTAGCTCCAACGCCAAGGCCTTCGCAAAGGCGTGTACGCCCGCCTTACAGGTAATGTTATGAGTGCGTGTCGGCACGTGGGCCGCAAAGCCGTCGACGCCGGAGATATGGATGATCCGGCCCCAGCCACCCTGCTTCATCAGCGGCACCACGCAACGCGCCAGATAGAAAGCAGAGTTCAGATTGGTGTTGATTGTGTCCTGCCATTCCTTGACGGAAATATCTTCGACCGACTGCTTTTTGCGGATTGAGACGTTGGAGACGGCAATATCCACCGTGCCGAAGGTATCGGCGGCCTGTTTCACCATCGCTTCTACCGCATCCGCATCACCGACATCAGCCATCACGCCAATGGCGTTACCACCCGAGGCCTTAATATCGTCCACCACCTTGTCGACTTTCTCGCGGGACGAGCCGCCATTGACCACCACGTTGGCACCTGCGGCTGAAAAAAGTTTGACGATGGCTTCGCCGATATTTTGGCCGGAGCCCGTCACGACAGCCGTGCGGCCTTTCAATGGTTGGGGGTCGAGCATTATCTTGTCCTTTTCCAAATGCGGTTTGATCAACGATGTAGGCGGCGAAATGTCGCTGGCCATTTTCCCGTTAGATGCTACTTGCTAATATCGGTATTCGACACCGACACACGAACAATCGGAACACCTCTCCCATGATCGATTTCAGCCTGCCCGACGAGCTGCAAGAATTGCAGGATCGCACCCGCGCCTTTATCCGCGACAAGATTATCCCGATGGAAGGCGACCTCCGTCAGTCGGCACATGGCCCCAGCGACGAGTTGCGCCTGGAAGTGGCAGCACTCGGCCGCGAAGCTGACTTACTGACCCCCCATATCGGCACTGAATGGGGAGGCCTGGGCCTCAATCATATCGGTAAGGCCATCGTGTTCGAGGAGGCGGGCTATTCGCCGCTCGGCCCCTATGCGCTCAACATCAGCGCGCCGGACGAAGGCAACATGCATTTGCTGGAAGTGGTCGGTAGCGACGAGCAACGGGAGAAATATCTCCGCCCGCTTGCGGCGGCAGACGTTCGCTCCGTCTTCTCCATGACCGAGCCAGACGGCGGTGCGGGCTCTGATCCCTCAATGATGAAGGTAACAGCTGTCGAGGACGACGACGGATACGTGATCAACGGCCGAAAATGGATGATTACCGGCGCCAAAGGTGCCGCTTTTCAAATCATCATGACGCGCACCATCGACGCGTCCGGCGAAGATATCGGTGCCACCATGTTCATGGCGGACATGGATGTGGAAGGTTGCGAGGTCGTGCGCGTCCTCGACACCATGGACAGCAATACATCGGGTGGCCATTCGATCGTCGACTACAACGATGTTCGGGTGCCGAAATCCGCCGTATTGGGTGAGCCCGGCAAGGGGTTCCGCTACGCACAAGTACGCCTGGCCCCGGCACGCCTAACCCACTGCATGCGCTGGCTAGGTGCCGCGCGGCGCTGCCAAGACATTGCCGTCGAATACGCCCGCAACCGGCATGCGTTTGGTAAACCATTGAGCGAGCATGAAGGGGTCAGCTTCCAATTGGCCGACAACCTACAGGACCTGCATCAAAGTCGCCTCAGCATCTGGCACACCGCTTGGGTGCTCGATCAGGGCGAGCGCGGGGGCAACGAGAGCAGCATGGCTAAAGTGTTCTGCTCGGAGGCCGTCGGTCGCGTCGTCGACCGATGCGTGCAGATACTCGGCGGCACCGGGATCACCAACGAGACGGTGGTGATGCGCACCTACAAGGACATCCGCGCCTTCCGCATTTACGACGGTCCGTCCGAAGTCCACCGCTGGGCCATCGCCCGCAACATCATGCGTGCGAACCAGTAGCCGAGTTCGTTCCCCGGCCGAAGAGCCGGGGCCCAGGTCGTATAAGTTTTACCGAGCACTCTAGATCCCGGATAACGCTTCGCATTTCCGGGATACGTCCTCTTATTCGCCTTTAAACTCCGGCTTCCGCTTTTCGCGCCAAGCGTTGTGCGCCTCTTGCGTATCCTCGGTCAGTTCCAGCATGCCGAAGCGGTAGAGATCCGCGAGTGACGCGTCCTTTAGGTTTGGCACATCCAGCGAATGGGTAATCGATTCCTTCACCATCCGCACAGAGAGCGGCGGCAGTGCCGCGATATGGGCCGCCACCTCTTCCGCCTTTGCGATTAGCTCTTCGTGGGGTGTTAGCCATTGAGCAAGGCCAATCCGGTAAGCTTCCTCGCCCGGCAAGGGGAAGCCCATCGCCAAACGTGTCGCTAATCCCTTTCCGACCCAGCGCGCCAATCGTGCAGATCCGCCATAGGCCGGGATAATACCGAGCCCGATTTGCGGCAAACGCCACTCCGCCCGCTCCGACGCAACGATCAGGTCGCAGCAAAATGTGATAATACAGCCGATCCCGATCGCATAACCGTTGACCGCCGCAATGATCGGTTTCGGAAAATCACTGAATCGGTCAAAGGGAGAGACTTCCCGCTTCTTCGATAACCCTTTGAGGAATGCCGCCGGAGACCCGGTATTATGGGTGTTCGGGTCTTTCAGATTGGCGCCCGCGGAAAACGCGCCCGCTGAATCATCGCCGGTGATCACGACACAGCGGATATCGTCGTCGTCTTCCATCTCATCCAGGTAGCGCGCCAAGCCTTCGTAATAATCCGGACCCCACGCATTGCGGGCACCCGGTCGGCTCAGCGTGATCCAGCCAACATTATTCTTCTTTTCGTAATGAACCGGCATCGCGGTCTCTCCTCATTCGACTTCCCTGACGAGTGAGGTATAGAGCGGGCGCCTCTAAGCAACCGGTATTTCGTCCGTTCCCCGGCCGCAGAGCCGGGGACCAGCGCGAACGATATTCTCCATCCGCTGGGTCCCGGATAGTCAGGCTGGTTCTGCGGCATCGCGTTGTCGAAGGCCGGCAGCGCCCGGCAGCGCTCATCAATCTCCAATA
>JABJCS010000325.1 GCA_018665505.1 Alphaproteobacteria bacterium | reverse complement strand
CGGCTTGCCAGCTCGGATACCGTTGCTTCGCCCTTCAGCGCTTCCAACGCCACCTTCGCCTTGAACTCGGGGGAATGCTGTTTGCGTTTCGACATCTCTGATCTCCTTCTCCATGAAGACCAGCAGATTACAAATCGTAGCTTACGTCAGTGTCCGAATTCCGGGGAGTAGCTCATTCCGCAGCATTGTGCGACAACAAAATCGACGCTTTCGTCTTCACGGTCGGTCACCCGACGGGCAATATCAAGGAAGCAGCAACAACCTGCGACGTTAAGCTGATTCCTGTCGAAGGCGCGGTCTTCGATCAATTGATTACCGCGAACCCGTACTATGCCTCCGCCACGGTTGCCGGCGGAACGTATAAGGGTACGGATTCGGACACTAAAGTTTTCGGTGTCGGCGCGACATTCGTCTCTTCGACGAATACCGATGCGGATACGGTGTATGAGATCGTCAAAGCGGTTTTCGAGAACTTCAAACGCTTCAAGAAAATGCATCCGGCGTTCGGAAACTTGAATCAAAAAGACATGATCAAGAACAACCTCTCGGCTCCGCTCCATGACGGTGCGGTGCGTTATTACAAAGAAAAAGGTTGGATGTAGTCAGACCAAAAGGGCGGGGGAACTCCCCGCCCTTTTTTACTCAAAGACGGTTTTGAGGCTTCGATCTCCTCGCGGTCTCTAGAAAACACGCAATACTTGGGGTGGAATGATGGCTGACAGTAATTCCGGGACGGAACTGAACGCGGACGAACTCGCCGATCTCGTTGCTTCAACGGATACCGGCGGGCGAATACCCGACAGCCAGACAATCGCTAAGCTCATTGCAGGGGTCGCATTGGTCCGGGCATTCTGGCAAGTCTGGATCGCCTCTCCTATTCCTTTCCTACTGCACTGGGGAGTGTTCTCCGGCAATGAAGCGCGACCCATACACCTAGCCTTCGCGATCTTCTTGGCTTTCCTCGCCTATCCCGCTTTCAAGAATTCGCCCCGCCGCCGCATTCCAATGGTGGATTGGGGATTGGCCATCCTCGGGGTCGGCGCGTCGCTTTATCTTTTCGTCTTCGATTCCGTTCTCGTCGACAGCCTCTTCGGCTCCCGTTTATCAGACCGCCCCGGTAACCCAGCGCTCGCGGACATCATCATCGCCGTGATCGGCATGGTACTGTTACTCGAAGCGACCCGGCGGGCCCTTGGCCCGCCCCTCATGATCGTTGCTATCGTGTTCCTGGGATACACCTTCCTTGGACCTTTTGCTCCTGGCTTTCTCGCATGGAAAGGGGCCAGCTTCGGCGCCGTCGCGGACCACCAATGGCTCTCCTCGGAAGGCGTCTTCGGCATCGCGCTCGGTGTCTCCACCGGACTGGTTTTTCTGTTCGTGTTGTTTGGCGCGTTGCTCGATAAGGCTGGTGCCGGCAACTACTTCATCAAAGTCGCCTTCTCCTTGATGGGTCATATGCGGGGCGGCCCTGCCAAGGCGGCCGTCGTTGCCTCCGGCATGACCGGTCTGATTTCCGGGTCATCCATCGCGAACGTGGTGACGACCGGTACCTTTACGATCCCAATGATGAAACGAGTGGGCTTTTCCGCCGAGAAAGGAGGTGCCGTCGAAGTCGCTTCCTCGGTGAACGGCCAGATCATGCCACCGGTCATGGGCGCAGCCGCGTTCCTGATGGTCGAATATGTCGACATCAGCTACTTCGAGGTTGTCAAACACGCCTTCCTACCTGCCATCATCTCTTATATCGCATTGGTCTATATCGTCCATTTGGAAGCCTTGAAGATGAATATGCAGGGCTTGCCGCGCGCCGACGAGCCGAAACCGATGAAGCTCGCTCTGCTGTCCGCCGGGATTACACTCGCGACCATTTTGATATTGGGCGGCGGTGTCTATTACCTGTTCGAGCTTTTTCAGATGCTCGAGACCACGGGAAGCCAACTGGGCGCGGTCATCCTATTGATTGCCCTCCAACTCGCGGTCTATTTCGGCATTTCTAAGAATGCGGACGAAGGCACGCGGATGAAGACAGTGTCTACCGGTATCATCATTCTGTGTAATACGGTGATCGGCGCGTTCGGGCTATTCTTCCTCATTAACTTCGTGGGAGAGATCGCCGGCAAAACACTGACACCCTGGATCCTGGGCGCCATGATCGTGGCGCTCTACATCTACCTCGTCTCGCTCTGCTCCAAGGTTCCCGACCTGATCATGGACGATCCGAACTCTCCCGTGGTGGCTTTGCCGGAACGAGTATCTACGGCGATGGCCGGACTGCATTTCCTGCTGCCCGTCGGCGTCTTGATCTGGTGTCTCATGGTGGAACGGCTCTCACCTGAACTGTCGGCATTTTGGGCAGTCGCCTTGATGATCTTCATCTTGTTCACCCAACGACCGCTTTTCGCGTATTTCCGCAAACAAGACTTGGCTGGAAAATTACGCCTCGGGTTCGATGAATTCATCGAAGGCATGATCGCGGGTTCCCGCAATATGATCGGCATCGGAATCGCGACGGCAGCGGCGGGCATCATCGTCGGTACCGTCTCGCAAACCGGTGTCGGGCTTGTCCTAGCCGAGTTGGTCGAGTTCCTCTCGCAAGGCCACGTCCTGCTCATGCTGATCTTCACGGCGGTCCTCAGCCTCATTCTCGGTATGGGACTGCCGACAACGGCGAACTACATCGTCGTCTCGTCACTCCTGGCACCGGTGATCGTCAGCCTCGGACAGCAGAATGGCCTTATCGTGCCACTCATCGCCGTACATTTGTTCGTCTTCTATTTCGGCATCATGGCCGATGTAACGCCGCCTGTCGGGCTCGCTTCCTTCGCAGCGGCGGCAGTCTCCGGCGGCGATCCGATCAAGACCGGATTCATAGCATTTTTCTATTCGCTGAGGACCGCGATTCTACCGTTCCTGTTCATCTACAATACGGACCTATTGTTGATCGGTGTCGACATCGTTGAAGGCTTCACGGTCTTCATAATTGCCACCATAGCGATGTTATTATTCACTGCCGGCACGCAAGGTTATTTCCTCTCGCGCTCACGCGTTTGGGAATCGATGCTACTTATCTTGATCGCGTTTACGTTCTTCCGACCGGGTTTCTGGATGGACATGGTCGTCCCGCCTTATGAAACGATGAAATCGGCGCAAATTTATCAGGCTGCGGGGAAACTCGACGAAGGCACCGAAATGCGTCTCATCGTCGAAGGTCAGGACGATGTCGGAGATAAGAAAGTCTTCACCGCACTCCTGCCAATAGGCAAGGCTGGTGACGGGAAAACGCGTCTCGAAGCTCTGGGACTAGAGTTGCTGATCGACGGCGACAAAGTCGTCATCGACAATGCGGTCTTTGACAGCGTCGCGCAAAAGGCGGGGCTCGATTTCGATCAAGTCATCGAGAAGGTCCTGGTCCCGGCAAACCAACCGGCCAAGCAGTTCATGTATATTCCTGCATTGATACTGCTGGTACTCATTGCACTGCTACAGCGTCGCCGCGAGCGCGTTGCCGTGGCTGCTTAACCCTCAAGAGCAGGAGCGTACGAAATGTACAAAGACATCTTGCTGGCCGTCGACCTCACCCATGATGAGAGCTGGAAGAAATCGGTCCCGACCGTAATCGAATACGCGAAGGCTTTTGGCTCGACACTCCACGTTGTCACCGTCGTCCCCGATTTCGGCATGAGCATAGTGGCGGCGTATTTTCCGAAAGATCACGAAGAAAAGGCACTGGCGGAATGCAAGGAGAAGCTTCACGCCTTCACCAAAGAGCACATTCCCGACGGCATTAAGGTACAGCACATCATCGCTTGCGGGACAGCCTATGAGGAAATCTTGAACCTGAGCAAAAAGATCAAATGTGATCTTATCGTTCTCGGCTCTCACAGGCCCAAGGCGCAGGATTTCTTTCTCGGCCCCAACTCCGCCCGCATTGTACGCCACGCGGATTGTTCCGTACTGGTCGTCAGAGAATAGCGTTCCTAGCGGGGAACGATCAATGCGTCGACCGCTAACGCACCCTTACCCGCGGGCAAGACGAGGAAGGGATTGATGTCGATGCTGTCAATTCGATCCCGATTTTCATGTGCTAAGACAGATAGACGAGAGAGGGCTTCCGCGAGGGCCTGGATATCTCCGACTTCGCCACCGCGCACGCCTTCAAGCAGCGGATAGCCTTTCACTTCTCGGATCATCTCATGCGCCTCAGTCACGCCGAAAGGCGCGAGGCGGCGCGTGACGTCCTGCAGTACCTCAACGAAGACGCCGCCCAACCCGAACACGACGACCGGACCAAAGACCGGATCGCGTTTTACCCCAAGGATTGTCTCGATACCGTCCGAGATCATAGGCGCGACGACAACCCCTTCGATCGTCGCATCCGGCTTATGCCGCCGCCCGCGCTCCACGAGTGTATCGTAGGCCGATGCGGCATCGGCAGCGTCAATATTGAGCATAACGCCACCGATTTCGGATTTATGGAGGATATCGGGCGAAACCAGTTTGAGTGCCGCTGGGCCGCCAAGCGCCGTCACCGCGGCAACTGCTTCCGTCGGAGAAATTGCCAGAGTTTCCGAGACTGTCGGAATACCGGCTTCCGACAACAGCTGTTTCGCCGCCACTTCGTTCAATGTATGGGTCGGGATGACGACCGGCTTCGCCAAAGGTAGCGGTGCTTCCGGTGGCGTGGCGGCGAAGTGGCGTCCGAAGCGCAACAGGGACGCCGCAACGTTCACCGCCCGTGTCGGCTCCCGCACAACGATATAGCCGAGTTCTTCCAATTCGCGGCGGCGTTCGCCTTCCGCATAGACGCCCGCCACGATCGGCACGTCCGGATGCTTCGCGCGTATGTCGCGGAACACTTGCATGAAGATATCCGCCAAGGCCGGCGACTGCGTCGACATTGCCATATAGATGACGACCATGTCGCAAATATCCTCTTCGATCAGAACATCGAGACATTTCGCAAGGAGCGAGGGATCGTTGAGCGTCTGCCCGGTAATGTCGACGGGATTCCGGGTTCCGGCATAGGGAATAATCTCACGGATGCGTGCCTGCGCCGCCTCGGTCAATTTCGGGACTTCAAGACCAAGACGACTGGCCACATCGGACATTAACACACCGACGCCACCGGAGATGGTTAGGAGTCCGACACGATTGCCGTTCGGGAAACTCCGTGTCGTGCTGCAGGCATAGCCAAGGTCGTAGAACTCATCCAAGGAGTAGGTACGGTGTGCCCCGTATTTCGAAACCACCGTATCGAAGACGACATCCGAGCCGGTGATGGACGCAGTATGCGAAAGCGCCGCCTCGGCACCGATATCCGACGCACCGACCTTGGTCACGATGACAGGCTTCCCAGCGGCGCGCGCTGCCTCCAGACCTGCCATGAAGCCGGGCCCGTCCTTACACCCCTCCATATAGAGCAGGATGACTTTAATGGCGTCATCCGCAGCGTAGTACATCAAAATTTCGGAAAGACCGATATCGCTTTCATTGCCGGTCGTCGCCCATAGGCTCACGCCAAGCTGACGGTCCCGGGACTCGTAATACGCGACCGCACCATAAGCGCCGCTTTGGCTGACGATACCGATGGGACCGAGTTCCGGCGGCATCGTTTCCATGGAGAAACCGAAGGTCATGATCATTCTGGCATCGAACCCAGCGAGCCCCATGCAATTCGGCCCCATGATGCGCATCCCAGAGGCACGGGCGATCTCTAGCAAACGCTCCTGTGCCGCCTCGCCCTCCTCGCCCGTCTCCGCATAACCGGAGCTGAAGATGACGGTCGCCTTCACACCTTTATCCGCGCAGGCGGTGACGGCGTCCTCGACCATCGCCGAGGGCAGCGCGATCAAGGCAAGGTCGACGTCGCCCGGCACGTCAGCGAGCGCCTTATAGGCCTTTACGCCCTGGATTTCGTCGTAATTGGGATTGATCGGATAGATATCGCCCGCAAAATCATAATGCTTGAGGTAGAAGATGGGCCTTCCGCCGATCTTCTTCGCGTCGGAAGAAGCACCCATGACAGCCACGGAACGTGGGCGGAAGAGGACGTCCAGTTCGCCTTTCTTAATCACTGTTTCTTTCATCGGTTCTCCTCCTCAAACAAGTCGGGGCTGGCGTCCCGAAAGAGCGCCAGCCCCTGAATTGTTCGCCCTCGCGGACGAGTTATGGCAACCGGCCGCTAGTTTCCGATGATCTGCTGCGGCAGCCAGAGGCTGATTTCCGGCCACATAATCAGGACCACAAGGGTCAAGACATCCATCGCCAGGAACCACAAAATGCCCTTGAAGATCGTCTCAAGTGGGACAGCATCCCCGACCACCCCTTTTAGGACGTACACGTTCAATCCAACAGGCGGCGTGATGAGGCCGATCTCCAGGAATTTGACCATAATGACGCCAAACCAGACGAGGTCGTAGCCTAACTGTTGGATCACCGGTGTGACGACCGGCAAGGTCAACAGCATCATGCCGAGCGGATCCATGAACGTACCGAGCACAACGAAGACCAAGGACAGGCTCAGCAGAATCCAAATGGGTTCCACATCAAGGTTTGTCGCCCATCCCGTCAACGTGCCGGCTACGCCTGTCAACGCAATAAAGCCAACGAAAATCTTCGCACCCAAAACCAGGGCGAAAACGTTCGCCACCTGTTTTGCGGTTTCAATCGCGGCGTCCTTGCTACTTTCCTTATTCAAACGGCCTGTCGCAAACCCAAGGATCCAAGCACCGGCACAGCCCGCAGCCGCCGCTTCAGTCGGCGTCACGATGCCGCTGTAGATACCGCCCATCACGATCATGAACAGCACGAGGATCGACCAAACACCCTTCAGAGCAATAATCCGGTCGGTCCATGAGACGGATTCAGCCTTCGGGGCCAGTTCCGGGTTAATCGTCGCACGGATCCAGACCATGCCCATATAGATCGCAGCTGACAGGATACCCGGGATCAAGCCCGCCATCAGAAGCTGCCCGATCGATTCTTCGGTAAAGATACCGTACAGCACCATCAAAATACTGGGCGGAATGAGCGATCCGAGCGTGCCGCTGGCTGCGACCACACCCGTCGCGATTCCGGGATGGTACTTGTATCGCAGCATTTCGGGTACGGCGAGTTTGCCCATTGCCGCTGCCGTCGCCAGGCTCGACCCACTGACCGCCGCAAACATCGCACAACCCGCGACCGACGCCATGGCTAGGCCGCCGTTCAGCTGCGACAGCCAGACCCGCGCCGCATAGTAAATGTCCTTCGTGAACCCAGCATGGAACGCCACATAACCCATCATTAGGAACAGTGGCACCGCAATAA
Organism: Alphaproteobacteria bacterium; assembly: GCA_018665505.1. The sequence goes on along the minus strand of JABJCS010000325.1, from coordinate 6,797 downwards.
TCGGAAAATTCGCGATGAACGAAAAAGGTTCAAAGGCTATGTAAGCCCAAGCGGCGTCAAATCCGCGTTCGAGGTCCAACTCCTGCCCAGCCGGCCAACCGACCGCCAAAATAATGCCAAAAAAGCCGATAAAAGCCATGCAGAAGGCGATCGGCACGCGAACGGCGATCAGCGCCAACATGGCCACCAGTCCCCACGATCCTAAAGTAATCGGTTCCATCGATCTCCCCCCGCCTACTTAATTTCAATTTCAAGCGCGCGCTCTTCTTCGGACAACGTCGCTTGAATTTCACCAGTAAAAAAGCCCTTTGTCGAAATAATTGCATCTACAACCAGACGGACTGAAAATAAAAGCAATCCAAAAAAGACAATGAAACGAAATGGAGCTTCTGGTATTTCTAGTGCGCCTTCTTCATATGCACCAACGTCGAACGCTTGTAGAAAGTCAGTGTAAGTAGCGCAGGTGACAATTATAAAAATAAAGGCCCCCAAATAGACGCCGAATAGTTCCATCGCCACTTTCGGCCGGTTCGGCAGCCAATCGGAAAAGATGGTCACAAACACATGCTCGCGTGCTGCCTGCACCGCTGCGAGCGGCAAAAAGGCTACGATGACCATGGTGAATTCGCTCATCACCAAATCGTCGGGGATCGGCGCGGCAAAGAAATGGCGACCGGTAACGGAAATGCAGGTCATGATCGTAATGAACAGGAGTGCGATGACGGAAAGCCACAGCGCCCCACGGTCGACGAGGTCGAAAAATTTTAACATTGGCAAGTATGAGGCCCCGTTGTTAAGCGGGGCCTCATCCTCTCAAAAGTTAGGCGTGTTTATAGAAAGAGGTTACGCTTACTTGTGAACGCGATATTAGCGCTCCCAAGGATAACCCTTTTCTGCCTTGATCTTGCGATACTTCGCAACCGCAGCTTCGAAGTCAGCTGCGTGCTGGTTGCGATCAGCTTCGGACATGTGCTTCATTTTGCCGAGCAAGGTCTTGCCAATCTCTTTGGAGTAACCAGCCCAACGGTCGAGTTCCGACTGCGGAATGTCCACGAATTTCAGCACCTTACCGTCAATGCCCGCGGCCATTTCCTTGGCCGCCGCCTTGGAGTCTTCGATCAGGTTCTTGCCATAGTTGTCCATATACCGGTCGCTGGCCTTGTCCAAGATGTCCTTCAGGTTTTGCGGCAGGCTGTTGTAGAACTTGAGGTTAATGGCGCCGCCATAGCCGATGCTTTGTCCCATGCCGGCCAGCATCAGATACTTCGTGACTTCGTAGTGCTTATAGGATTTCACGAACACCGTGTAGTTCACCGTGCAGTCGACCGTACCGCGATCGAGCGCGGAATAGAGTTCACCGAAACCGATCTTCACCGGCACAGCGCCCATGGACTTGAAGAGCTGAATGTAGCCGCCGATCGCGCGGACCTTCTTTCCTTTGAGCTTCTCGAGCGTGTCAATCTGCTCCTTGCCGCACAGTAGATGCACGGGACCGGTCACATTTTGAAACAGCATCCGGATCTTGTTTTTCTTTTCTTCCGCCCGGATGTGCTTCCCGTTCTCGCGCAAATCCTGCATGGCGCGAATGCCAACCCAGGGATCAGGCTCATTGAACGGGACGTTACCGTAGTTGAGGACAGGCATGTCCGCCGGCGTATAAGCCGCGATAACCGTTCCCATCTCAGCAAGGCCAGACCCCACGCCTTTCAGCGTCGCTTTCGACTTCATCAAGGATTGGCCCCAGAAGAACTTAATCTTTAACTGCCCCTTCGATTCCTTCTCAATCTCTTCTTTCCAGACATTAAGCGCCGCGGCGCGGGGACCACGATTCGCACCAATATCCGAGTAGCGGATAAGATAGTCTTTCGCATCTGCAACCTGCGGAGCGGCAGGCAGCACCATTGCAGCGGCCAAAGCACCGGCTGCTAAAGAAATAAATCTCGACATGTTTCCTCCCTGACGAGTTTTAGAGTGAACTCAGTTGTTTGAGTCTCACGGGTTTTGAACACTCGTATGAATTAAGCCCCAAAGCGTCATTGAAGTACATAGGGCAATACCCCATGAAGAAAACGCTTTCTAGGCCTCTGGAATCCTCCTAATAACCGGAATTCTAGAAGGTCAATTCCAATCGCTGCTCGAGCACCGAACGTCCCCAGGTCTCTCCCTCTTGCTCATCCACGACCTGGAACCCGGCACGCCGGTACAATGCCATCGCCGCATGTAGCCCGTCGAAGGTCGTGAGATAAATCGCGCGATATCCGACATCCCGCGCAAAGGCGACAACGCGATCGATCATGACCTTGCCTAGCCCCTGGCCCGCCAAGCTTTCATGGAGAATAAACCAACGCAAATGCGCCCAACCGTCCAGCAGTTCAGGGTCACTGCCGTCTAATGTGATTGTGCCGAGTACTCGGTTAGGGTCGCCCGTCCACAACACCAGATCCTTCGCCGGATCGTACCGGCACAGAAACCCGCCCATCTCCCGCGCGACCTTGTCTTCGAAAGCGACGGGAAAATCCCAATGCTCGGCGTAATAACGCCCGTGGAGGGCTGCGACGTCACCGAGGAGACCGGGGGTCGGTCCGGATTGAATGCTAAATTTCGCCGCCATGGAGATACCTAACATATCTGTCATTCCCGCGAAGGCGGAAAGATTAATACCCCAGCGCCAATCCGTCCTTGCGGGGATCGGAGCCGCCGACCAAGACGCCGCGCTCATCATCGATGTAAATTGCCTGACAGCCGCCATGGGGTGACGGGGTGCGGGTCACGTTGTGACCTCGCTTGCGGAGGTCTTCGGCGACGTCTTCCGAAATCCGCGGCTCCAGCGCCAGTTCGCCGTCGAAACAGAAATGCCGCGGAGCCTCGTTCGCTTGCTGCGGATCCATCCCGAAATCGAACATGTTCGAGAGGAAGCTGGTGTGCCCCGTGGATTGATAATGCCCGCCCATGACACCGAAGGGCATAACCGTCTTGCCGCCCTTCATGGCCATGCCGGGAATGATGGTATGCATGGGCCGTTTGCCGGGCTCAATCCGGTTCGGGTGATCGGCCTCGAGACGGAAGCTGAAACCGCGGTTGTGCAGAATCACGCCGCTCTCGGGCGCCATGATGCAACTGCCGAAACTCTTGAAGATCGAATTGATGAATGAAATCGCATTCCCGTCGCGGTCGACCACGCAGAGATAGGTCGTGTCCTTATGTTCCGCCGTGAAGCCGTTCCAACTGTTGAACTGGCTGGCCTTACCCATATCGATTCGGTCACGGGTCCAGGCCGCGCGCTCGTCAGACAATAAGTAATCCACCGGTACGTCGACATATTTTGGATCGCAGAACAACGCATCCCGCGCCGCATACGCCATCTTCGTCGTCTCGGCGATTAGGTGGATAACGTCCGCCTCGCTATACCCGTCCGACAGGTCGTAGCCATCCAGCGTGCGCATCATCATCAGCGCGCCGAGGCCCTGACCATTGGGCGGACATTCGTAAATCTCGTGATCACGAAAGGAGGCGTGGATCGGGTCCACATATTCGCAATGCTGGGCCGCGAAATCCTCCGCCTCGTGCCCACCGCCTAAGCTCTTCAGGCGATTAACGATGTCTTCCATCACCGGCCCTTCGTAGAAACCGGCGCGCCCTTCCTTCGCGATGCGCCGTAAGGTCTCGGCCATTTGCGGCTGCGTGTGCTTAGTGCCAATGGGCATCGATTTGCCGCCCATCAAGAATCGCGCTGAAAGATACTCATCCTTTTTCATGCGCTCGACGGCACCCGCGTGATCGAAGGCGACCCGGTCCATGATGCGATAGCCGTTCTCCGCCTTGTCGATGGCGGGCTGCAACAGCTCGTCGAGCCCCTTGGTTCCATAATCTTTCGAAAGCTGGCACCAGGCATCGACCGCGCCTGGTATCGTCACCGCATGCGCCGAATCCTGGTCAATCTCGGCGATACCTTGTTCGCGGAACCAATCGACCGTCGCTTTCCCTGGCGCGCGCCCGGAGCCATTCAGGGCAATGGGCTCACCGCGCTTTGGCGAATAGAGCACGAAACAATCACCGCCGACCCCGGTCATTGCGGATTCAACAACGCCGAGGACCGCCACAGCCGCGATCGCTGCGTCAACCGCGTTGCCACCGTCGCGCAAAACATCCAACGCCGCGAGTGTGCCATCGGGGTGAGAGGTCGCCGCCATGCCGTTCTCTGCAATCGCAGCCGAGCGGCCGGGTTGATCCAAATCGCGCATAATCTCTCCCCTTCTCGATGTGAAGACTTGTCCGTAATCCAGCCTCGCCGCCAATGCAAGCCGCGACGATGCCCCTTGACCCTACCCCCGCCATCGCACGATCATCCTTCTCGGTCTGCGGACGACTGAACGAATTTAGCCGAGGGGGCGGAAGAATTGAACGAAATGCCAAACCACTTCGACGCTGTGTCAGACGACATGAAGGCGGTCGCGGAGCTCACTACCAAAGTGCGGGAAAACGTCCGGAAAGTCATCGTCGGCAAGCCCCGCATCATTGATCATGCCTTGATTGCCTTGCTCTGCGGTGGCCACGCGCTAATCGAGGACGTTCCCGGCACCGGCAAGACGACGCTGGCGAAAACCTTGGCGGTGTCTTTGGGCTGCGGTTTCAAGCGCATACAGTTCACCCCCGATCTCGTGCCCGCCGATGTCGTGGGCATCGATATCTTCAATTCGGAAACACGAGAGTTTGAGTTCCGCCGCGGCCCGGTCTTCAGCGAGATCGTGCTGGCAGACGAAATCAATCGCGCGTCGCCGCGCACGCAATCAGCCCTTTTGGAAGCCATGGGCGAACGCCAGGTCACGGTGGACGGAACCACAACGGCGCTGCCCGCACCCTTCTTCGTTCTGGCGACCTTAAACCCGGTTGAAATGGAAGGAACCTTCCCACTGCCGGAAGCGTAGCTCGACCGGTTCTTCCTGCGGTTCTCGCTTGGATATCCCGACGCCGATGAAGAAATGGCGATGCTGGAGCGGTTTCGCGGCACCGGCGGCACATTGGATGTAGAACCTGTCACATCGCCCGCCGAAATCCTGGCCGCGCAAAGCGCCATCGATCATGTCCGCGTGGACGGAATCGTTGCCCGCTATCTGTTAGAGATCGTGGCCAGCACACGGCAGCACGACAAAATCCAACTCGGCGCGAGCCCTCGCGCCTCGCTTGCCTTGCAACGCGCCGCCCAGGCGCAAGCGGCGATGGATGGCCGCGACTACGTTCTGCCGGACGATGTGAAGGCCTTGGCCGGCCCCACACTTGGCCATCGGATCGTCGTCGAAATCGGAGCCGAGCTGCGCGGAGAAGACAGCGATGACATCATCGGCGACATCCTCGACACCGTGGCGGTACCCATAGAACCCGGACCATGAAGCTACCGGTCGACATTCAGCAGGCACGGCGAACCGGCAATGTCGTCTCCGACCTTGCGGCTATCGTACTGTCGATCGTCGCGATCATCGGCCTCTGGGACGGACGGCCCTGGACCACGTTTGTCTGCGCCTTGGTGTTGATCGTCGCATTGGTCTCGCGCGGCTGGGCGCGCATCGCATTGAGCGAGGTGATCTACACGCCCATCCCCTCAGCGCGCCGCCTCGTCCAAGGCGACCGGTTTCAGCTGTCGATGCAGGTCGAGAACCGAAAGCCCCTCCCCCTACCGTGGCTACAATTGCGTGAAATTATCCCGGCTGGTCTATCGCTTAGTGACGCGAGAGAGGGTGAGACGTTACGCACCTTCAACGGCGGGATCGAGGTCGCGGAGACCGTCGGCCTCGGTGGATACGAGCGTGCGAACCTCACGATCGAATTGATCGCAACCCGCCGCGGGCATTACACCTTCGGTCCGACGCATCTGCGGAGCGGCGATATCTTCGGGTTTTACCGAACGAATCGTTCCTTGAGACGACATGAGACGGACCTCGTCGTGTTCCCGGAACTCATGGAGCTTCCGATATTGCGGTTTCCGGCACAGCGGCCGATTGGCGACAGCGCGATCCGGCATCCTTTCATCGAGGACATCACGCGTCCCAGCAGTGTGCGTGAATTCAGGTCCGGCGACGGCGCGCGCAAGGTCGATTGGAAAACCAGTGCCAAGCGCGGTGAGCTCTTCGTGCGCACCTATGATGCCAGCGTTTCTCACTGCGTGGTCATGATCGTCGATTGCGCCACTCATGCCGATGCCTATTGGCGCATAGATACCGGTATTTTAGAGAGCACGATCACCGCCGCCGCGACCATTGCAACCCGTTGCTACAAACAAAAATTTCACCTCGGGTTCGTGTGCAACGGGACACCGATGAGCGGCTCAACCCCACCGGTCATGGCACCAGCTTCGCACAAAGGGCGTCTGCTGGAGATTATGAACTGCCTGGCCGCAGCGGGCGCAATCAGGACCCGCTCCGTCGAAAACCTGATTGCCCGCCATGGCGCGAAAGCTCTGCCCGACGGCGCGACGATCCTCTACATCGGCGGCACCTTACAGGACGGCACGCTCGACTTTCTGAAACAACGGCGCGCTAGGGGGCATCCGGTCCAGGTCCTCTATACAGGCCGCAAGGACCCACCGAGCCTCCCGAGGATCGACGTTGTCGATCTCCGTCCCTATTGCAGGGAACTCGACCCAAGTGTCGACGATGAGGCGGACGTCGCATGAGCACCGGGCGCCGTTTGTTCATCCTCACTTTGGTGGCCCTCGCCGACTCTCTTTGGCTGTATCCTGTCGTCGGCGTCTACGGCTTGGCCACCGACCAGAGCGGCTCTCCAATCGCGTGGCTGGGCATCCT
>JABJCS010000324.1 GCA_018665505.1 Alphaproteobacteria bacterium | reverse complement strand
TCCATCGTCATCCGTTACAAATACGGGGCCGGAATCTCGACACCAGAGATCGTCGGTTGGGATATCCCAAATATCCACGTTCTCAGCGAGCTTTCGACGAGCGTTTGCAGCGAAATCTCGATGCATCAGCATGACTACTGGCTCGAATTGCGCGACCGTATTTGCAATATCCGCAATTGCTTGCTGTAGGTCCTCTAGAAAGGCGGCATCCGGATGCACAACGCGATTGACGGGCCACTGCATAAAGGTGCGCGTATGCCGCGCGGATTCTTCAGGCATACGGAATACTGCACGCTGTCGAGACCTTGCGTTCGCAATCTGCAAATCGCAATCCATCCAAATCACCCCCATCAACGCACCGCTCACTGAAAGGAGTTGGCGTCTGGAAATCATCGGATTCCCCATCTCACATCATAATGGCGATATTTAACGGAGCATTCCGCGAGCGACGATAGGCCACAACGCTTCCACTCGGTCGCCGCGATATCCCACATACCAGTCGTACATGTTCACCGTCGGATCACAATGTCCGGGAATGAGCTTGAGCTTGTCGCCGAGCCGTACCGGGTGATTAGCTTTCGCAATATCGAGGATCCCATGCTCGTCGGATGCCCGTCCGAACTCAACTCCCGGCATATCGGCGACAGTCGGTGGGCCGGAATCCATCGCCAAGGCCTTTAATCCCGCATCCACTAAAGCCCGATCCTCGGCCGGCGTGCTCATCACGGTGACGTAGACGAACAGGCTGTTCTCGAAATCATCGAAAAATCCGCCGCCCGGGTTCAAATTCTTGCCGTAATCCGCGTCCATGAAGACGTAAGAGCCTGCCTGCAGCTCATTATGGACGCCACCAGCGGTCTCAAACTGGAACGTGCCCGTTCCAGCACCCCCGACGATCTCACAGTCCAAGCCTACCGCTTTTAATCCGTCGACGGTCTCCTTGGTGAGCGCGATGCCCGCTTCCGCCGTCTGTTGGCGTTCTGCATAGCTACGCACATGCTGCGCCCGGCCTTGATAGGCTTGAAGGCCCGCGAAATTGAGGTTCGTTGCAGAATCGATTTGTTTTGCGAGATCGACCGCCGGCTGTCCAGCCGGCACTCCGCAACGTGCCGCTCCGGTGTCAATTTCCACCAAGACGTTAATCACCGTCCCCATGGCGGCGGCGGCTTCGTTCAACTGCTCCACATTGTCCGGATGGTCGGCGCAGACACCTATCCAGTCTGCTTGCTTGGTCAGAGCCGCCAATCGCAACAGTTTGGAGCGTCCAACAATTTGATTCGAAACCAAAACATTTCGCACGCCACCCGCAACCATGGCTTCCGCCTCACCGACTTTCTGGCAGCAAAGGCCAACCGCGCCTCGCGCCATTTGCTCTAATCCGATGATCGCGCATTTATGGGACTTAGAGTGCGGGCGAATCTTAACCGACGTTCCCTCGAGCGATTTCGCCATACGATCCATGTTGCGCTCGAACGCATCGAGATCGAGGAGAAGAGCGGGCGTGTCGACATCTTCCAGTGACATGCCTATTTCAGCTGGCGGCAAAGTGGTCATCAGCGAACTCTCCTCTCTACGAGTTTTTCAGCGGCAGTGATTGCTCGCCTACCATATTCTTTGCGATCACATCGCGAACTTCATTTATATCGAGATCGTAGTGTTCTATCATTTCTTGGCTTTGAGATACAATCTCATCGATATCTTGCAGCTTTTTCAATCGCTTAAAGACATCTGGATGTTCACAGCCCATCGCTTCGCCGAGCAATTCCAGAAAGTTCACCACCTCGAACGGCCAGTCGCTCTCGTGACTGCAGATATCGCGGTGACAGGCATGATAGATCCCCGCGAGCGTGTCGATCCCGGCTGCTTCGGCGGCTTCCAGCTGGGCGGCGTGCAGGTCACGTCGGAAGTCCGGTAGAGCGGACAGCGAATTACACATATATCCGGCGCGCGGCTGCTCCAAATCAACGAATTCGAGCCCCGGAATCGCCTCCAATATAGCGCGAACCGCTTCCGTGACGCCCGGCGAGCCTGGATGTTCATGAAGCGCCACACGTTTTTCAACACGATTTCGAAACAATTCTTTCAGACGATCCAAATGCCGGGTCAGAAAGACCGCCATCATTGACATATCGAACCCGGTGCTACCTTCCGCATCCTCGTAGACTGGCAGTACCGTCTCCCCCATCTGAACCATGCAGGTGGGGCACCAGGAGACGACTTCCGACGCCC
>JABJCS010000323.1 GCA_018665505.1 Alphaproteobacteria bacterium | reverse complement strand
GTCGATCCCGGCTGCTTCGGCGGCTTCCAGCTGGGCGGCGTGCAGGTCACGTCGGAAGTCCGGTAGAGCGGAGAGTGAATTGCACATATATCCGGCGCGCGGCTGCTCCAGGTCAACGAATTCGAGCCCCGGAATCGCCTCCAATATAGCGCGAACCGCTTCCGTTACACCTGGCGAGCCTGGATGTTCATGAAGCGCCACACGTTTTTCGACACGATTTCGAAACAATCCTTTCAGACGGTCCAAATGCCGGTTCAGGAAGACCGCCATCATCGACATATCGAACCCAGTGCTGCCTTCCGCGTCCTCATAGACCGGCAGTGCCGTCTCCCCCATCTGAACCATGCAGGTGGGGCACCAGGAGACGACTTCCGACGCCCCGGTCTCGGCAAACCGCTTGATGGTCGCATATGCTTGTTTTCCGGCGTTTTCCGTATCGCCGGGGCGCAATTGTAGGATACCGCAACAATTCGCCGGCCCGCCATACACCGCGTAACTGAGCTCCAGCGCGTCGAGCACATCGAGACACAACAGGGCGATATGCGGCGTCCGCAGGACATTGCAGCCGGTATAGAAGATCAGGTCAGGCGGCGTCTCCCCAGTCCATCGCTTTGTCGAGACGCGATCTAAATCCGATGCATTGAGTTGTAATCGCGGTAAAATTCGCGTCGCTCGGACCATGTCTTGGAAATTTGCGGCACCGGCGCGACGCATTTCATCGCTATCGCCCCGTTTCATCGACATCCGCGCCAGGATCAACATCAAGCGCGGGTCAACACCATCGTCGCAGGCATCAAGGCAGAATCCACTATGACTGCAGACTTCGGCCCATTTGCGACCTTCGGCATTTCCCTCACCGGTGCGCAGGATATCGACGACTCCTGCCAAAACGCGCTCTGGATCGGCAGCTCCGAGACCTGCGGGTTCCGCCATCGGGCAGGCTTGGAAACATTTACCGCAACCGGTGCAGGCATCGGCAATGGCCAGAGCGCGCGCTTCGAGGCCTCCCTTGAAATCCGCCTTCTCATCCATTGGGTCTCCCTTCTCCTCACCCCGGTCTATCGGGGTTTGGAATGCAATGTCCCGGTCGTCTAGTTGACGTAGTCGGGCTCTTCCTTATCGAGGATACGCTTCAACGCCTCGAAGTGAAGCAGTGCTGTCTCGCGCTCGCCGCTCATCTGTTCAATCGTGGTCTCCACGATTCTTTCCGGAATGCGCCGAAAGGGCCTGCCCGTGGATTGCGCCAGCACCTGGAACATCGCAGCGCGCTCCAAATAATAGAGATCATCGAAGGCCTCGGCGACATTCGGTCCGACGACGACAACCCCATGATTGGCAAGGAACATCGCCTTCTTATTGCCAAGCTTAGAGGCAATCCTCAGGCCCTCTTCCTCATCCAGCGCCAAGCCGTTGTACTCGTCGTCATAGGCAATCTTATTGTGGAAGCGGATCGCGTTCTGCTCCACGGGCTCGATCCGACCGCCTTCCAGCATGGTGATCGCCGTCGCATAGGGCATATGCGTGTGCAGGACGACCTTCGCGTGAGGTGCGGCACGGTGGGTTTGACCATGGATGAACAATGCAGTTGGCTCAACCGGATGATCACCTTCCAGGACCTTGCCATCCGCATCGCAGATCAGAATGCTGGAGGCCGTAATTTCCGACCAATGCAGCCCATGAGGATTGATCAAGAAGGTGTCATCGTCTAAAGCGACGCTAAAATGATTGCTGATCCCTTCATGCAGCCCGAATCGGACCGCCCATCGATAGGCTGCGGCGAGATCGATCCGCAATTGATTGATGTCTTCCATGGGTCTCCCCTTTTCGTCGATTTGGGCAGATAATAAGATGTTCCCGTGCCCCCGCAAGGGGGCCTTACGATACTACCGAAACCGACGCCGGATGCGGTTAGATCCGAAAGTCTCGATTAAGGAAAGTCCTTCTCCATGATTCCACGTTACAGCCGGCCCGAAATGACCAAAATCTGGGAACCGGAGAACAAGTTCCGCATTTGGTTCGAAATCGAGGCGCATGCCTGCGACGCGCTGGCCGAATTCGGCGTCATTCCCAAGGAAGCCGCCGCGGCGATTTGGGAGCGCGGAAAATTTGAGGTCGACCGGATCGATGAGATCGAGCGCGAGACGAAGCACGACGTCATCGCCTTCCTCACGAACGTCGCGGAGCACGTTGGCCCCGAAGCACGCTTCCTGCATCAGGGCATGACATCATCGGATGTGCTCGATACTTGCTTCGCGGTGCAATTGGCGCAAGCAGCGGACATTCTGCTCGCCGATCTCGACCGGGTCCTGGAAGTCCTTAAACGTCGTGCTATCGAGCACAAGGATACGGTGTGCATCGGACGCAGCCACGGCATTCACGCGGAGCCCACCACGTTCGGGATCAAGCTGGCGGGGCATTACGCCGAATTCGACCGCAATCGCAAACGCCTCGCCGACGCCCGCAAAGAGATCGCCACTTGCGCCATTTCGGGCGCTGTCGGCACATTCGCCAATATCGACCCGCGGGTTGAGGAATACGTCGCCGAGAAACTGGGCCTGACGCC
>JABJCS010000322.1 GCA_018665505.1 Alphaproteobacteria bacterium | reverse complement strand
GCCCGGATCCCACTTCATCGAGATAGCCCAGCACAAGATCGGCGTCGGTCACCGTGGGCTCGGTGCCGCCGCGCCCGTAACACACCGGCCCGGGCGATGCCCCGGCGCTAAGTGGCCCGACCCGCAGAGCCCCTCCCTCGTCGACCCACGCGATACTGCCGCCGCCGGTTCCCACCTCGGCCAGATCGATGACGGGAACCCGCAGCGGATACCCGGTGCCCTTTTGCAGGAACCCGCCCGCATGCGCCGCACCGCCGACCTCGTATTCGTAGTTCATTCCCGGCACGCCACCGTTGATCAACGAGGCCTTGGCCGTCGTGCCTCCCATGTCGAAGGAGATGATGTCGGGAATACCGAGCTCGCGGGCCACGGACGCGGCACCAATGACACCCGCCGCAGGACCGGACTCCACCAGCTCTTCCGGGTGGGCGCGGGCGGAATCCGAATCGAACAACCCGCCGCTCGACTTCATGACCCAATAGCGCCGCGAAGCGCCTCGGGCCTCCAACCCCTCCGCGAGCGCCTGCAGATAGTGACCGACCACGGGCTCCAAATAGGCGGCGATGACCGTGGTGCTGGTGCGCTCGAACTCGCGGGCCTCGGGTGCGATCTGATGGGATGCGAAGATCGGCGTATCCACCCCGACCACATCGGGCGTCACCAGTTCCAGCACGCGCTGCTCGTGTCGCGGGTCCCGGTAGGCGTGCAGAAAAGACACCGCAATGGCGTCCACACCTTGATCGCGCAGGGAGGCAAACGCCGCGCGGACCGCCGCCTCGTCCAATGCCAGCAGAACATTGCCACCGGCATCCAGGCGCTCGGGCACCTCCACCACCCGTTCGCGCGGCACCAGCGGTGTGAGCTTCGGGCGCTGCAGGTCATAGGGATCGAAGCGCCGCTGGCGTCCGATTTCCAGAATGTCACGAAACCCGTCGGTGACGATCAATCCGACCCGCGCCCCGCGCCGCTCCAGCAAGGCATTGGTCGCCGCCGTGGTGGCATGCACGACAAACGAGATGTCCGCGGTCCGGGCACCGAGCTGCGCCACCGCCGCGTCAATGCCGGACATGACCCCGACGCTGAGGTCCTCCGGCGTCGACAGCACCTTGGCCACCGCCATGCGATCGCCGAGCATGGCCATGACATCGGTGAACGTCCCGCCGATATCGACGGCCACCTTCAATTGTTGGTCAACACTCATGGGTATCGTTTCATTGTGATAAACCAAATAAGTGCCCTGTCCCGCAATCCCGTCAAGTATCGCCAGCCCATCGCAAGGGGGCCCAACCCGACACTCCCCACCAAGGCCAACGACTGGCCCGCCACAATATCCACACTATGTCGTTAAAACGAGTGGCGTATCCAAGAGGTGGAGGACACGACATGGCCAATGCAAACATAGAAGTTCGACCTGTCACGCCGACCATCGGCGCTGAAATACACGGCGTCGACCTCGGGCAAGATCTCGGCAACCAAACGTTCCAGGAAATCCATGACGCCTTAATGGCGCATCAGGTGATCTTCTTTCGCGATCAGGAAATGAGCCTCGACCAACACAAGGCGTTCGGGCAACGCTTCGGCCCTCTCGCGATCCATCCCGCCTCGCCGGGCCCGGACGGGCATCCGGAAATCGTCGTCGTGCACGCCGATGCCGAGACCAATCGCGAAGCCGGCCGCATTTGGCAGTCGACCCATTGGCACACGGACGTCTCCTGCGTGGAAGAGCCGCCGATGGGGAGTGTCCTACACCTGAACACCATCCCATCGGTCGGCGGAGACACCCTCTTCACCAGCATGTCGGCAGCCTATGATGCCCTGTCGGACCGAATGAAAACTTATCTCGAAGGCCTGACCGCGACCCATGACGGGGAGCGCGTCTGGCGTGGCCGCTACAGCAACGCAGGGATCGACGACACGGGCACGGTCTACCCCAAAACCGCCCACCCCGTTGTTCGCACACACCCCGTCACAGGTAAAAAGGGCCTCTTCGTGAACGCCGTCTTCACAACCCATATCAACGAGATCCCCCGCGACGAGAGCGACGACATCTTGGCGTTTCTCTATAAATACAGCACCAAACCCATGTTCCAAACCCGCTTCCGCTGGGAGAAGAACAGCGTCGCGTTCTGGGACAACCGCTGCGTCCAACACATCGCGCTCTGGGACTATTTCCCAGAGACCCGATCAGGAAACCGCGTGACGATAGAGGGCGATCGGCCAGTTTAGAGAATTAGGGAAATGCGGGCAGGGAGCCCCGCTAACCCAGGCCGTCATGCCCGCGCGAGCGGGCATCCAGACTTGCACACAGAAACCTCATGCTGAGCCTGTCGAAGCATGAGCGCATAAGGGCAAACAATTGACCTCGCGCCGGTGCGATTGTGTTCAGTACCCTGTCACCGGAATTCTCTTTCAAGGCAACTCCTTGGTTTGAATTCGCAACAATATCCTCCATGCCCGAGGCGGTTGCCCCGGCGATGCGACTGAAGTACGATTTTCGGTGTAATCCGGGAACCGCCACGTTGATGGGACATTTGGTCCCCCGTACGACACTCGAGGAGACTATCATGACCCCTATCGCACGCGCCTTTGAAGCCGAAACGACCCCCTATCATTCTCCGAAGGAGGTTGCGATTGCCGCCGCCCGTGCGGCGCGGGCGGACATTCGGGCGGGGCGGTACCAGGGCATGACCTCCGCGATAGCGCCGGCGAACGTGCAAGCCAATCTCGCCATCCTGCCAGCCGAATATGCGAGCGATTTCCTGCGCTTTTGCCAACTCAACCCAAAGCCCTGTCCGCTGATCGGCATGACCGAGCCCGGCGACCCGATGCTGACCGTGTTGGGCGAGGATATCGACCTGCGCACCGACCTGCCCGCCTACCGGGTGTTCAAGGACGGTGTCGAGACCGACGAGGTGACCGACATCGGCGATTACTGGCGCGACGATCTGGTGGGCTTCGCGATGGGCTGCTCCCTGTCCTTCGAGGCGGCG
>JABJCS010000321.1 GCA_018665505.1 Alphaproteobacteria bacterium | reverse complement strand
GCCTGTGATGAAATCGGAAGAGTCGGCGGTAAGGAACAAGACGCCGCGTGCGATATCGTCGGCCCGCCCCAAACGACCTGCCGGAATGCGCGCGATGATCTTCTCCAAAACATCGGCCGGAACTGCGCGAACCATCTCGGTATCAACATAACCCGGCGCGATTGCGTTGACGGTGATGCCCTTGGCGGCCCCCTCTTGCGCCAGTGCCTTGGTGAACCCGTGAATGCCGGATTTTGCCGCTGCGTAATTAACCTGACCGTACTGTCCGGCCTGACCATTGATCGAGCCGATATTCACGATCCGACCGAAGTTACGCTCGCGCATACCGTCGATGACCGAGCGCGAGCAGTTGAAGCAGCCGCTCAGGTTGGTATCAATGACCGCCTGCCATTGCGCGCGATCCATACGATGCATCGTGCCGTCCCGGGTAATACCGGCGTTGTTCACCAAAATTTCGACCGGGCCATACTCTTCCTCGATTTCGCGGAATGCTTTTTCCGTCGCATCGGTATCTGAGACATCGAACTTCTTCGTCGGAATGGACGTCCGTTCGAAGAAATCCGCCGCGGCATGCTCGTTACCCGCATAATTGGCAACGACGAACCGGCCCGCATTCTTCAAACCGGTGCTGATAGCCTCGCCGATACCCCGCGTGCCACCCGTGACGAGCGCCACTCTACCTTGAACTTCAGACATGGATTTTACTCCTATTATGGAACCCCGACCCCTACAATAGGGACACATAACCCGTCGTTTCGCACAAGTTAATAGAAATCGGCACTCCAAAGTCGCGACAGATAGCCACATACCGATTGGAAAAATTAGAAATTGTCATTGTCTGCGGCGCGCCGATGCGTCAGTAACCACAAAAGAATTCGGCCCGGAGACCGCACGATGAGCGACGACCTGCAAAACATTCTAACGTGGCATAATGGTGAGAAAGCGTATTCGCCCTTTTCCGATGCGGAAATGGCGCGGCGACAGAACGCGATGCGCACACATTTGGCGGCAATCGAACTCGATGCCTGTATATTCACGTCCTACCACAATATCTGCTATTTCTCCGGATTTATGTATTGCGCTTTCGGACGTCGCTTCGCGATGGTCTTAACCGCCGACGACGCCACTACCATTACGCCCGCAATCGACGGAGGACAGCCTTGGCGGCGAAGTTATGGAGACAATCTCACCTACACCGATTGGCGGCGGGATAATTACTTTCAAGCGCTGAAGGACCGTCTTGGTTCCGTCAAAAGGCTCGGCATCGAATTCGACCATGTAAATCTTGATCTGAAGAAACTGATTGAAGAAGCCTTTCCGGGCGTCGAATTGTACGATGTCTCGGAAGCAGCGATGCGGCTACGGACAGTGAAATCCTTGGAAGAGCACGACCTCATCCGGGAAGGTGCGCGCATCACTGGCGTCGGCGGCAGAGCTTGCATGGAGGCCGCGGCCGCTGGCGTGCGTGAACATGAGGTCGCTTTGGCGTCAACCGACGCCATGGTGCGGGAAATCGCCGATAACTTTCCCTTTGTCGAGCTGATGGACACCTGGACCTGGTTCCAATCCGGTATCAACACCGACGGCGCCCACAACCCCGTGACCAACCGTGTCATTGAATCTGGCGACATTCTTTCACTCAATTGCTTTCCGATGATCTTCGGCTATTACACGGCGTTGGAACGCACATTGTTCTGCGATTACGCCTCCGACATGCATTTATCGCTGTGGGAGAAGAATTGCGCCGTACATGTGAAGGGCATGGAGTTGATACGCCCCGGAATTCGCTGCTGCGACATCGCCGCCGAACTCAATGAGATGTACCGGGAGTGGGACCTCCTACAGCACCGGTCCTTCGGCTACGGACATTCCTTCGGCGTTCTCTCGCACTATTACGGCCGCGAAGCCTCTGTCGAGCTGCGCGAGGATGTGGAGACGGTCTTGGAGCCTGGCATGGTCGTCTCCATGGAGCCGATGATCATGCTACCTGAAGGACAACCAGGAGCCGGCGGATATCGCGAGCATGACATTCTGATCGTCACGGAAACTGGCGCCGAAAACATCACCAACTTCCCTTTCGGCCCTGAACACATGATTGTCGGAACCGGCTGATAATTTTGTTAACGGACCAGCACATCCCAATACCGCTCTCCAAGAATCGCGGAAATCTGCCAAATTTGCGTCCGTGGATCGAATCAGTGTACGCTAGTGCAAGAACGATGGCGTGAAAAATAGTCACCGAATAAGAAAAATAGAACACGATCCGACAGGGGGATTTCGTGGCGGATATGTCCAGCGCAGAGGCTGGCAATAAGAGTTCGATCGGCAGGACTGACGATCAGGACGACATTCTGGTTCGCTTTGCCGAAGTTCAGAAGAGCTATGATGGCGTCTCGCTCGTCGTAAAGAATCTCAATCTCGACATCGCAAATGGCGAATTCCTAACCATGCTGGGCCCCTCCGGCTCCGGCAAGACGACTTGCCTGATGATGCTGGCCGGGTTCGAGACCGCAACGCACGGGCAAATTCATTTGGACGGGCTGCCGATCAACCATGTGCCCCCGCACAAGCGTGATATTGGCATGGTGTTCCAGAACTACGCCCTGTTTCCGCATATGACTGTCGCGGAAAACCTCGCCTTCCCGCTTCGCGTCCGCAAAATGGGTAAGGCGGAAGTCGAAGAACGAGTTCAACGCGCGCTCGATATGGTGCAACTGTCTGATTTCGGCGGTCGTCG
>JABJCS010000320.1 GCA_018665505.1 Alphaproteobacteria bacterium | reverse complement strand
CGCGCGGGCAATCGCGGGCACCGCCTTAGCCGGTTCGGCCCGCCCATCCGACGGCGTGTAGAGAGCGCCCTTCCATCTGCGGCCCTCGCCGCCAATATGTGCGTCGACTTCGTCGGGCGACAAAATGCGGCTGTCCAATTGATATTGCTTTGCGTGGCCAAGCCAATCCTCGTAATAGGCGAGATCGGCCTCGCTCTCCGCCAGATAGATTGAGCCGCCCTGATGCCAGCCGATATCGTCACCGATATCGGCCTCCATGTTTTCCCAGGCGCGTAAGGATTCGATGATGGCCGGCAACTCGCGCGGATCGCGGCCCTGTTTGCGGATGTAACCCCAATTGCGCGACGACTGCTCGCCCGCGACCCGGCCCTTCTCGCAGACGATGACGGGGATGCCCTTCTTTGCCAGGAAATAGGCGGTCATGCTCCCGGCGACGCCCGCGCCGATCACAACCACCTCGGTCTTCATCGGAAATTCGGCCACCGGGTTTCTCCTATCGTCTTGGGGTTAGTCGCGAATCCAGCCGTCGCCCCAAAGATTGAGGCTGCGTTCTTCCATCGGCCAGACACGGGGGGCCATTTCACGCGGCATGACTTCCAGTTCGGCGGAAATCTCGACCTGGTTTTCATGCGGATCCTTAATCATGAAAAACAGATTGTTGCCGGGACCGTGACGGCCCGGGCCCCACCAAATCTTGATATGCATCGACGACATGTGATCCGCCCAATCGCGGACCGCATTCCAGTCATCCACCTCATAGGCGTGATGGTCGGAGCGCACGTCGGATGCGGCAAAGACGGCGAAACTATGGTGCTCCTCATCCGAACGATAGAACGCCACCTTGCGGGTCGCGGCATCGTCGAGATCGGCATTGACGTAATCGGACGGCCGGTAGCCCAGCACATCCTCGTAGAAACTCATCATTGGGGCCAAGTTGTCACTGGCCACTACCACATGCTGCAGACGACCGGACAGCGTCACAGCAGACGGCACGTTCACCACTTTCTGCGACGGCAGGTCGCCGCGCGGCAGGCCGAAGACGCTGAGCCATCCGTCCGGGTCACGGACCGCAACTGCATCTTCCTCAAAAATCTCCGACGGTGACGGCTCCGTGTTCAGCCCCTTGCCTTGCAAATAGCCCCGCACCTCTTCGAGCTGCTGGCGGCTCTGCAATCGATACCCGTGATAGGGCCGCTCTCCCGGCGCGCCGCCACGGACCACCAACCGCCGCCCCGGCCCTTGCAAAAGAAACCGTCCTTCGGGCAAATCCGACTGGTGATAGCCGAACACGGTAGCGTAATAATCCGCCAACATGGCGGGATCGTCTGAACTGAGGCATAAATGGTCGAGTTGGGCGGGCCAAATCGGCGAATCGCTGGTCATAGTCGGTCACTCTGTCGGTCTAGAATAGCGTCCATTCTAGTCCCATGCCGCCCACTGGCAACACCGGGATAGATCGTCGCAGGGCGGCCATGCCGTATTGCCCGGCGAAAGTCGGAGTCTTAGTATTTTTCCGGCAGCACGCGTGATGCAGGGAGTAGAGATATGCGGAACGATGAAACTCGGCGATATACCGGCGGTCTCGTCAACGTCGACCGGGGGCGGATCAGCCGGGATATTTTCACCGATCAAGCCATCTATGAGGACGAGCTGGAGCGGATTTTCCCGCGCTCCTGGCTGTTTGTCGGCCATGAGAGCCAAATCCCCAATAATGGCGATTACATCCTCGGTAAAATGGCCGAGGAATCGGTGATCGTTAACCGTGACCGCAACGGCAAACTGCATGTCTTTTTAAACAATTGTCGCCACCGGGGCATGCGGGTCTGTCGCTATGACAAGGGCAACACGCGGAAATTCATGTGCCCGTTCCACGCCTGGGTCTTCTCCGATCAGGGAGCTTTGATCGGCGTCCCGAAGATGGAGACCGGTTACCGCAACGAGCTCAACAAATCTGAATGGGGATTGATCGAGGCACGGGTCTACTCCTATCGCGGTTTCATTTTCGCCTGCTGGGAGGAAGAAACCCCGGCGTTTGAGGATTACCTCGGCGATCTGCGGTTCTATTTCGATGATTATTGCGAGTTACCGGACGGCACCTACGGCGATTGGGAAGCCTTCGGCGGCACCTTTAAGTGGCGGGTGCCGTGCAATTGGAAATTCGGCGCGGAGAATTTCGGCGG
>JABJCS010000030.1 GCA_018665505.1 Alphaproteobacteria bacterium | reverse complement strand
CGGAAGCGCGCGGAGAGCATGTGCCCGAAGGCTGGTTGATCGACAAGCACGGCAAACCGACTACCGACCCGGCGACCGTCAAAGACGGCGGCGCCATTCGTCCGATGGGCGGCAACGAGGGCTATAAAGGCTATGCCTTGGCGGCGATGGTCGAAATTCTCTCCGGCTTGCTCACTGGCCTTGGTTTCGGCGTCGACCCGACGGGCAGGCACAATGACGGTTGTTTCATTTCCGTCTTCAATGTGTCGGCCTTCCGTGAGTTGGAGACATTCAAGGCGGAAGTCACCGAGTTTGCTGAATATTTGAAAGCGACGGCTCCCGCCGAAGGTGTCGCGGAAGTCCTCTATCCAGGCGAGATCGAGCATAACCGCCGACGAGACCGAATGGCGAACGGCGTCTATGTTGAGGAGACGACTTGGGATAAGTTGAAAGGTCTCGCCGATAAATACGGTGTGATGGATCGCTGCGATTTCAGCGGATAGTTAGGCGACCCCTCACCTTGACCCTCTCCCCTTGTGGGGGAGGGCTAGGGCGAGGAGAATTTACAGCGCGATCCGCTTCAACGCCGCCTCCGCTTCCGCCACCACATCGCGAACGATATCGCCCGCTGATTTAACTTCGTGGATCAGGCCGACGCTCTGCCCGGCGGGCAGGACGCCGTTTTCCACATCCCCTTGAATGCGGCCAAGATCGGAGGCGGGCTCGCCGAATTGCCGGACTTGGAGCGGATAGGGCATGATCTCGTCTTCCTTGGAGGCCCACTCGCGCGTGTAGTCATTGTCAATCAAGCGGCAGGGTTTGCCGCTATGGGCGCGGGTCACGACAGTGCCGGTCGAATCCGTGTCTACCAACTTGTTTTTGTAGTTGTCACGGCTGCGCGATTCCTCTGTGGCAATGAAGCGGGTTCCCATCCACACTCCTTGCGCGCCAAAGGCCAAGGCCGCCGCGAGACCGCGCCCGTCTGCGAGGCCACCCCCCGCGAGGACAGGCACGTCGACCGCGTCCACGACCGCCGGGATCAGGATGGCCGTGCCGATCCGGCCCACATGACCGCCACCGTCGACACCGGAGGCGATGACCGCATCGACACCGTCGGCGACCGCTTTCTCCGCATGGCGCACCGCGCCGCAGACCGACATGACATACATGCCTGCCGCATGCGCTGCAGACACCGCATCCTTCGGACTGCCAAGGCCGGAAATCAGGACCGGGACCTTCTCTTCGATCACGACGTCGACCATCTCTTGCACGGATTCCGTATATTTCGCGGCGACGTCGCCGTCGGCCCGGACCGTGGCGAACAGAATATCGACGCCGAAAGGCTTGTCGGTAATCGCGCGAACCGCATCGATTTCCGCCTTCAATTGTTCACGTGTCATGTTGGATCCGGCACCGATCACGCCAAGACCACCGGCGGCGGAGACAGCGCCCGCCAAGCCACCACGGGCCACGAATCCCATCCCCGCTTGGAAGACGGGGTATTCGATTCCAATACGCTCGCAAATTTCCGTTTTAAGTCCAGACATGACGCTCTCCAGCTGGTGAATTTCGTTTCTTCGAATGTATCGCCGGAGGGGAGCGCGCCAAGTCCCGCTTGAAGCAGCACCGCATTGGCCGATTTCATTTTCACAATCGAATTCAAACGCGGGGAAATGCACCATGCCGAAGTCACCGGAATTTTTTGTTGGGAAAACTATTGTCATTACCGGGGCCGCCAGCGGCATCGGACGCGCGACGGCGCAGATTTTTGCGCGTGAGGGCGCCAATGTTGTATGCGGCGATATCGACGCCGAGGGTGCGGAGCGAACTGCTAATCAAATCATCCAAAAGGGCGGCAAGTCTCTTGGCCTCACCTGCGATGTGACGAAGCGAGAACAGATCGACGCCATGATCAAACGGGCGATCGCCGAATTCGGCCGTGTCGATTTTCAGTTCAATTCAGCGGGCGCGGCGGGGCGGCGCTCGACTTTCCTCGATATCGACGAGGACTTGTGGGACCAAACCTTCGATCTGAACGCCAAATCTGTCTACGGCTCGATGCAAGCGGTGTTGCCGCATATGTTGGAGAATGGCGGTGGCGTGATCGTCAATGTCGCCAGCATGTCGCACAAGCGCGGTGCGCCCGGATCGTCGATCCATTATGCGGCGGCGAAAGGTGCCGTTGTGACCATGACGCTGGGGGTCGCGCGTGAATTTGCGGACCGGGGTATCCGTTGCCTGTCGATTTCACCGGGTCCGGTCAAAACCGCTTTCCAAGAAGCCGCGAATACGTCGCCTGAACTCATGGAGCGGTTCCGCAATGATGTTCCGATGAAGCGTTTCGCCGAGCCGGAGGAGATCGGGGAACTGGTACTGTTCATGTGCTCCGACGCTTGCGAATACATGACTGCCGATACGGTTTATGTGAATGGTGGCGGTGGTTGGCGTTAAATATTCTGTTTCTTTACGTTTGAAGACTAGGCCATGTGTTCAAGTAATAATACTTACTTAGAATT
Source organism: Alphaproteobacteria bacterium (assembly GCA_018665505.1). The sequence continues at coordinate 1,895 of JABJCS010000030.1, read as the reverse complement.
ATTTACTTGAATACATGAGCCAAGTTATAGAATAATAACTTTAATAATAAAGAGGCGATATGCCTTGGCGGATCCGCGCAGGCGGGGCGCAACAAAAGACCGGAAGCACGATGCATCAAGGTGGGTAGCGATTTGGTATCGGCCACTTGAGATGTATGCGATGAATGAGAGTTTAAATAGAAGCGAACGCTTCACCGTCGAAGGCTTTTTCGAAGGCGATTGGCATCTTGTGATGTCCTCCGACGAGCGAGAGACCGCAATTCGCGGAGCCGGCAGCGTCGTCGTCAGCGGCGCTTTTGAATTCGTCCGGATCATGTTGAACGGTGTGGTGCCAGGTGCGGGCCGCGAATTGGTGCGCATTGACCAAAAGGGCACCGTCCGAAACGGCGCTTTCGTCGAAGATATCGCGGAACCCATCATCGCCACGCCTCAGGAGTCGGTCGAACCGCAATCCCAGACGCGCACCAACGCCTTGCGACCGGCTGCCGGAGTCGCGGCGGCAATGGTTTTATTTGCGACCGGTATTCTGCTCGGGAATTGGGCCATTCAAATAATCTGATTAAACGTGCGAATTTTGACACGGAAGGATTCGCTTTTTCTCGCATATTTCTGCTAATCTTGCGGAATGCGTATATTACTTACCGAAGACAATGAGCAATTGCGGGACGCGATCCGCGAAGGTCTCGAGAAGGCCGACTTCGCGGCGACGCCTTCGAACTTGCCGACGAAGCCAATGCGGCAATTTCCACAACCAAATATGATGCGGTCATTCTCGACCTCGGACTGCCCGATGGCGACGGCATAGATCTGCTGAAATCGTGGCGTGATCGGGGCGAAACGGTCCCGGTGCTGATCCTGACCGCGCGCGATACGTTGAAAGACCGAGTGAGCGGTCTCGATAGCGGTGCCGATGATTACTTGCCCAAGCCATTCGCAATGGAAGAAGTCTTGGCCCGGATCCGGGCACTCCTTCGCCGTCCGGGCGCCGCGCTGGGTGTGGTCTTGACCGCGGGCAATATATCCTTCGATGTCACTTCGCGCGAGGTACGGATCGCGGACGCGCTGATGCCCGTTCCTCGCCGTGAAATGGCGGTGCTGGAACAATTGATGCGCCGTATGGGAAACGTCGTACCGAAGGACTTGTTGGCCGAAAGCGTATATAGTTTCGACGACGACGTGACCTCAAATTCACTGGAAGTTGGCATCTCGCGCCTGCGTAAGCGGCTCGCGAATGTGGAGGCCACGGTATCGATCCACACGTTGCGCGGCGTCGGCTACTTAATGACCGAAAACGAGGAATGACCGATGAGTACCGCGGCGGGCCTTCAAGATGTACAACCGACAGCGGACCGTGAACGGCTGAAGGTGCTAGTCATCGAGGACGATGACGCGATTGCTAAACTCATCACGATGATCATCGAGAAAAGTGGACCCTATTCCGTCGAGCGGGCGAACAGTATCGCGTCGGCGGATGTACGCCTTCAAGCCGGAGGGGTCGACGCTGCGCTCCTCGACTTGGAACTGCCGGATTCGTCGGGTATTGAGACGGTCAGACGTATCTGCGGTCCGTATCCGGAATTACCGGTTGTCATCTTAACCTCCCATGACGAAGGCGGTATCGCGCAGCAGGCGCTGCGGGAGGGTGCTGAGGATTTCGTTTCCAAGGGCACATCGATCGCTATCATGCTGGATCGGGCGCTGCGTTATTCGCTTGAGCGCAAGCGCGTGTCGCGAGAATTGGAACGGCAAAAAATATTAGGGGCTGTCCCAGATAACCGAGATTAGAGGTTATCATGGTATCCATGCGCAAGAGCCGTCTGAGCAGATACAGGCAGGATCGTCTGATCGAACATTTTGTTGCTGGCACGACGGCCCGGACAGCTGCCAGTTTATGT
>JABJCS010000319.1 GCA_018665505.1 Alphaproteobacteria bacterium | reverse complement strand
TTCGATCAGACGATCCTGCCTGTATCTGCTCAGACGGCTCTTGCGCATGGATACCATGATAACCTCTAATCTCGGTTATCTGGGACAGCCCCTAATATTAATAGTTTTATTATTTATATTGCATTCTTCAGAATAACCGAACCCGGTTGGATAGTTTAAAAAACAGTTCTGTATTATCCGTCAAACCGTACTACTTTGACATTTCATGAATCCGCGCTCGAGCAATACAACAGACAGGGCCCCATGAAACCGGCACCCTTCAAATACCACCGCGTCACGACGTTAGAAGAAGCCACCGGACTTCTCGCGACGTTGGAGAACGCGCGTCTATTGGCAGGCGGTCAATCGCTGATGCCGATGATGAATATGCGATACGTCATGGTCGACCATCTGATCGACCTCAATGAAATCTCGGACATGTCAGGCATTCAAATCGACGGTAATCGAGTGCGCGTCGGCGCCATGACCCGTCAACGCGATATCTTCGTCTCCGAAACACTGGCCAACAAAGCGCCTATTTTCGAGGAAACATTGCAGCAAGTCGGCCACATACAGACCCGCAACCGAGGCACGATCGGCGGCAGCCTTTCGCACCTCGACCCGGCCGCCGAGCTTCCGGGAATGGCCGCCCTGCACGACGCGACGATCACCCTATCCAAGCTTGGGTCATCCCGGCATGTACCCATGCAGGAGTTTGCGCTTGGCTATATGACTCCCTGCACGGAGCCGGACGAAATACTCACTGAAATCAGCTTCGATTTCTGGCCGGAAGGACACGGATACGATTTTCGTGAATTTGCGCAACGCCACGGCGATTTTGCGATCGTCGGCGTTGGAACATTGATGACTCTCGACACGAGTAATCGCATCGACCGGATCGCCTGTGTCTTAATCGGTATCGATTATCATCCCATCCGATTGACGGACATCGAAGCAGATTTAATGGGCCAAACGCCATCGGAAGATATTTTCCGTACGGCCGGAGAGAAGACGCGAGAAAGAGACATGATGGAGGATGCCCTGGTGCCTGAGAGTTACCGCAAACAATTATCGTCGGTTCTCCTGCGGCGTTCGTTGACTTCGGCGGCGCAACGGGCAGCTGGAGAGAAAAATGTCTGAGCCCGATATTCATGAAGTGACTTTGACCGTTAATGGGCAATCCTATTCCGAAGCTGTTGAATCTCGTTGGTCCCTGGCTGATTTTCTGCGGCACAAACTCGGCCTGACAGGCACCCATCTCGGCTGCGAACATGGCGTTTGCGGCGCCTGTACCGTCTTATTGGACGGACACTCGGTGCGTGGTTGCCTCACGCTCGCAGTTCAAGCGGATGGCAAATCGGTCGAAACCGTCGAAGGCCTTGCCCCCTCCTCGACTGAGCTGAATACCTTGCAGCAAGCGTTTTGGGATAATCATGGTTTGCAATGCGGCTTTTGCACCCCAGGCATCTTAATGACCTTGACCGAGTTCTTGCAGGACAATCCGGATCCCAGTGAGGCAGAAGTTCGCGAAGCTTTGTCCGGCAACATATGTCGCTGCACCGGCTATCAAGGCATTGTAGATGCCGCCTTGGAAGCCGCCACCAACCTTCGAAACACCAGCGGGCAGTAGTCGAGCAATGTCTACGCATTTAGTTGGCCAGCGCATCAAGCGCCTCGAGGACCCAGACCTGCTGAGCGGGCGCGGTCAATTTGTCGACGACCTAAAAATACCGGGTTTGTTGCATGCGGCGTTCCTGAGAAGCCCTGTCGGTCATGCTCGCATTCGCAGTATTGATAAAGCTGACGCCATGACAATGCCGGGGGTTCATGCGGTGTGGACGGCCGCCGACCTGCCTGAAAACATGCATGGCCGGAGAATGTTGCTGCAGGTCCCGAATCCGGCAATTCGACATCCTTTTACGCAAGAACCTTTGGCGACCAACGAAGTCTGCTTTGTTGGTGAGCCCGTCGCCGTCGTCGTCGCCGATAGCCGGCATCAAGCGGAGGATGCTTGCGAGCGTATTGATGTAGATTACGAGCCTCTACCGGTATCGCCGGACTGTGAGACCGCGCTAAAACCCGGTGCCTGCACGGCGCATTCGAGTATCAACGATAATATCGCGGCCCAATTCACATTGGACTATGGCGATATCGATGATGCTTTCAGTAAGGCTGAGCATGTCATTCAAGATCGTTATTTCCAACATCGAGGCACGGCCAATCCGATGGAAGGCCGAGGAGTCATCGGAGCGTACGACGCCGTCTCGAACCAATTTACAGTATGGTCGGCGACCCAGTCACCCTTCATCATCCGACGTGCCTTGGTCGACATGTTCGAGGTCGAGGAAAGTGCCGTTCGTGTCATCGCACCCAAAGACGTCGGCGGTGGCTTTGGGCCCAAGGGTATGTCGTATCCGGAAGAAATCGTCGTTCCCGCTCTCGCCCGGGCGCTCGCGCGGCCGGTGAAATGGATCGAGGATCGGCGCGAACACTTCCTGACGACGACCCAGGAACGCGATCAGATCTGGGATGTCTCCATCGCGCTCGATGCGGACGGTAAGATCCTAGGGCTCAAAGGTCGGCTTATTCATGATGCCGGCGCTTATGTCCCCTGGGGTATTATCACGCCTTATATTTCAACCACGACAATCGCCGGTCCTTATATTGTACCGGCGTTTAAGTTCGACACGACGGCGGCGTTTACGAATAAGCCGCCAACGACACCGTTGCGCGGCGCCGGGCGGCCACAAGCCGTCTTTGCGATGGAACGAACGATGGACCTGGTTGCCGATAAGCTCGGGATCGACCGAGCAGAAATACGGCAAAGAAACCTCATTCCCACCGAAGCGATGCCCTATAAAATGGGCCTCATATTCCGCGACGGCGCACCCGTAATCTATGACAGTGGGGACTACCCGAAATGCCAAACGATGGCATTGGAACACGGCGAATACAGCGATTTTCCACGGCGACAAGCGGCGGCCCGGGCGGAAGGCCGCTATATCGGCATCGGCATTGCCAATGCGGTCGAAGGCACCGGTCTCGGGCCTTTCGAAGGGGCAACGATCAAGGTGGCACCATCGGGCCGGATAATCCTGCAAACGGGTGCAGCCGCGCAGGGGCAGGCCCATCACACGACCTTGGCTCAACTTTGCGGCCAAGAGCTGAACATCCCGGTTGACCGAATCGACATTGTCGCCGGTGACACGAACGCGGTCTCACTTGGCGTCGGAACCTTCGCGAGCCGCATTGCCGTGAATGCCGGCTCGTCGGTCCGGCTCGCGTCGCAAACCGTGCACGGCAAACTGATGAAACTAGCTGCCGCAGTCCTTCAGGTTGGCGAAGAAGACTTAGAGATGGAAGACGGCGATATCCGGATCACCGGCGAACAGGGCGATAGCGTTAGCTTCTCTGACCTCGCGAAGATGATGAACGGGGTCCCTGGCTACAAATTACCGGAAGGTATCGAGGCCGGGTTGGAAGCAACGAGCTATTTCCAGCCGAGCCAAGCCGCTTACGCCAACGGTTGCCATGTCGTCGAAGTTGAAGTCGACGTCGAAACAGGCGCGGTCTCCATATTGCGCTACATCGTCTCACACGATTGTGGCAATTTGATCAATCCGATGATTGTGGATGGCCAGGTCCAAGGCGGCGTCGCCCATGGTATCGGTAATGCGCTTCTCGAACACCTCTACTACGACACGGACGCTAACCCGCTGACGGCAACCTTCGCTGAATATCTACTCCCTACGGCGGAAATGGTGCCGAACGTCGAAATCCTGCATCTTGAATCCCCGTCGCCGAACAATCCGCTGGGTGTCAAAGGCGCGGGCGAAGGCGGCACTCTCCCGGCGGCAGCGGTTATCGCCGCCGCGATTGACGATGCCCTCTCCCCATTCGGGGTTCGATTCCGGGATGCGCCAATTCTGCCGCATCAAATCATTGCGGCAATCGCAGAAGCGGAAAAGTCCTTTTAACGATCTGATTGCCGGTGGATTAGGCGTCGTCGTCCGTAATCTGGTCGAAGATTTCACGGGCTTCGGTCTCGTCCAGGTCGAAAGCAATCGCGAAATCATTGCCGCTTTTCGCGCGAACCACATGTCCCGGCACTTTCTCGAAGTTCTCGACCCTCAATTCGACAAGCTCGCCTAACCCTATTTGCAATGGCCCATGGCTCACGATCGCGGCTCCACCGACCGATATATCCGTAATCTGACCGTTTTGCGTACCTTCAGGTGTCGTCGTCTCCACCGGTTTGGAGAGCGGAATACGCTCATGCTGCCGCTTATTATCATCGTTCGCCATCAGGGTCGCTCTTCCTCGTCGTCAATGCTTTATACGCCAGACCCAAGGACGCACGAACTCGCCGCGCCACAGGCCAGACTTACTCTCTTTAGCACGTTCCTCTTCGGAAACGTAGAGGGTGGTTTCCTTCGTATTGGCCAAAGCCCACCCGCTCGCGACCATCAATGCATTCAACTCTTTTCCGTCGACGTGGCAATTAGCCAACAATTCGCCCGACCGATTCTTATCCACTCCCGTGCAAACAACATCTCGCCCCAATGTCAATTCAACGAGATAGGCGGTCGCCATCGCACCGCATGGGTAACGGATTCCTTCATATCGGCAGGACTGTGGCCCTTCAACGGCATCGGCACCGTACAAATGCAGGACCCGGCCTAGTATACGAAGCGTATCCCCGTCGATTACCGAAGGCTTCCCTTCGATGGAGACACGCTGGGCATCTCGCTTTCGGTTCCGTGCGGAATCGCCGCCGATGATGATACGCGTGCGCGGGACAACCACCGTCTCACCAGTCGAAGAAAACGGCGACGGTTGCGAGACCACCGGCTCTTCGATAATGCGCACGGTGGGCGGGTCCGCTCTTGCACCATCGGGCACAGCAAGGAGCATCAAAATAAGAACGCCGGGTATCCAAATGACAGGCCGAGAGTCCCATCCCCTGAAATTTGCACCCACGGCACTACGTTTACTGAGAATCCAACGCGGAGTAACCATCTATGAGCGCCTCTTCTCTCCATAACGACTTAATCGTCTTCGACGGCCTTATCGTTTCCAATTGGAGCCGAGAAATCTTCGAGAACATGCATGAGGGCGGCCTAACCGGTGCCAATTGCACGTGCTGCGTTTGGGAGGGCTTCACGGACACGATGCGCAATATTTCCAATTGGAAACAATGGATCGGCGAAAATGCCGACTTACTCCAACAAGCCTATTCGACCGACGATATCCGAGATGCCAAAAAGGCTGGGAAGACGGCTATTGTCCTTGGTTTCCAGAACGTCTCGGCCTTCGAGGATCAAATCGGTTACATCCGACTGTTCAAGGAACTGGGCGTCGGCATCGTCCAGATGGCGTACAACACGCAGAATCTCATCGGAACGGGGTGCTACGAATCCCATGACGGCGGCCTTTCGGACTTTGGCCGCGAAGCCGTTGCGGAAATGAACCGGGTCGGCATCATGTGTGACCTGTCACATGTCGGGGCAAAGACTTCCGACGATGTCATTCACGCGTCTACTAAGCCCGTATGCTATTCGCATGTAGCACCTGCAGGCTTAAAGGAGCATCCAAGAAACAAATCAGACGAACAGATTCGAACTATCGTCGACAAAGGCGGTTTCGTTGGCGTGACAATGTTTCCGCCGTTTCTAAAACGCGGCACAGATTCGACGGTTGACGATTACGTGCAAGCAATGGACTACGTCATCAACGTCGCCGGCGAAGATGCCGTCGGCTATGGCACTGATTTCACGCAAGGATACGACCTCCCCTTCTTCGAATGGATCACCATGGATAAGGGGTATGCGAGAAAGCTGACGGAATTTGGTGACATCATCAGCCTGGAAGGCATCGCCCAGATTGGTGAGACGCCAAACCTGACGGCGGCAATGGAACGTGCTGGCTGGAAGGAAGATAGAATCAAGAAAGTGATGGGCGAGAATTGGTTACGGGTTCTAAAGGAAGTGTGGGGCCGCTAATTCCAATGTTATATCGGTCAGCCGATACACCAGCTCTTCTTCTTGCCTTTTACCCAAGCCCGTCCGAATCCTTTGTCCACCAGCACTTTTGCCAAATCGAAATTGTCGATCATGACGCGCGCCGTTAATTGGCGGCCATTGCCGTCCCATTTTGGCTCACAGAATTGCACCTTCTTAGCACGAGAGACCAGCTTCACCGTGTAGTTACGGGCGCGCTTCCCTCGTTTTTTTTCGTCGAGACATTCGCCAAACTTAATTTTCGGTGTGACTACGCCACGAACACTGACCTTGAAGTCCGAAAGGTTCTTCGGAACGCCCGGCAGGTTTATGTAGATGGTGCTGGCATCTGCCACAAATCGGTTGCCGTGGCCACGCCGTAGCTCCCAATTATAGCATTTTGCAAACGCGGTGCCGGAATAGAAAACCAGGAATAGAAAACCAGGAATAGAACTATGAGAATGCGCATACTTTAACCATACCTTAGTTCACCTATCCTGTCTCCGGGATTTTATCGGAATCAGCAGCAAAGTGATAATCTCTGCAACTCCCCACTGCCGAGCGCCGGAACTTGACCGCTGGTATTCCCATCAAAGCCCCCTAATTTTTCTAGGGGCTGTCCCAGATAACTAGCCCATATGCCGTTTAACCCATTGTCTCAATTGCGATAACTGGTTTGATGGGTTGGTGTTGTTGAAACGCCACTCGCATTCCTTCAAGAATAGGGCGAAAT
>JABJCS010000318.1 GCA_018665505.1 Alphaproteobacteria bacterium | reverse complement strand
ATTGCCCACGGCGCCGACGGTTGCGGCCAATCCATGACAAATTCGGGACGCCAATAGCTCTGTTATGTGTTGATCGACATTCATAGCCTAAATTCTTAAATTAAATTCCTTGCCAAATCATGAACAAATGAAACAAACCTTAATCCCGGTGACCGGACAATAGACGAAACCCCGGCAGATGATGAAATTCGACACTGAAAATAATCAAAACCCGACATGAACACTCAAGTTAACGACAGTGCTGTCTTAGCCTCCCGGTTATCCGAGAACGTGACGGGAACCGCAGATCATGTACTGGTGGGTCTCAATTGGACAGTCGTTGTTGGACCACTTGGGGTAGGCCTATCGCACAGTCCCGCCCGCGGCACGAACGGCTGCAATGGCTTGCCGGCACCAGGCAGTTATGCCGGACAGAAACTCGCGGAATTGGCGCGATTGACCGCTTCCGAGAACGTATTCGAGCAGGCCATTGGCTATGCTGCCATCAACGCCCATCACAATCGTTTCGATCTTGCGGGAAGCGAAGTGAACGGCCTCGACCTAATTGAGGATCACGGGGAACAAACGGTGGTGATCGGCCAATTCCCCGGTTTGATGAAACGTGTGCCAAATGCCGCCGTCATCGAACGCGAACCGCGCCCGGGTTGCTACCCGGAAAACGCGGCGGTGGACCTCTTGCCGGCCGCAAAACAAGTTCTGATTACCGGATCGGCCCTCACGAATGGCTCGCTTGCGAGCTTGTTACCCTTGGCGCGCCGGGCATTTGTCGCGCTCGTGGGTCCAAGTTGTCCGCTCAGCCCCCTACTATTCGAATTCGGCATCGATGCCCTCAGTGGTTTCGTCGTGCGCAATACCGAAGGACTTTTACACGCCGCGATGGAAGGTGGTGCGGTTGCCGCCATGCGCCCTCATGGCCGCTTCCTAACGCTCACCCGCGAGTAGCCGCTCCGCCATCGCCAAATCTTCCGGCCGATTGGCATTAAAGAATGGATCGATACCGGTATCGTCAAACGAAACTTCCACCAAGCGGTAGCGCGCCGTCCAACGGTCGATCTTACGAATATCCTCGCCGACCAACGCCTGCTCAAGCGCGTCCGCGAGCGCGACCGGCCACATCCCCACCACTGGATGTGTTCGCCCGCGCGATGTCGCACAAGCCAACTGAGCGCCCTGTACCGAAATTTCCTGTCGCAATGAAGTTGCTAAATTCTGGGGAACAAAGGGCGCATCGGTCGGAACACTCAACATCCACGCACATTGCGGCGCATTGATCTCGGCCCAGCGCAATCCGGTCAAAACACCCGCAAGCGGCCCCGCAAATCCATCGACAACATCAGCGACTACAGGTAACCCATATGACTGGAATCGGTCGGGATCGCCGTTTGCATTGAGGATAAGCGGCCCTACCTGTGGACGGATACGGTCAATTACATGCTCGAGAATGGTGCGATCGCCCAAAGGGCGCAGACACTTGTCCCCGCCCCCCATACGTCGCGATTGGCCTCCTGCCAACAAAACTCCCACATTTTGCTCGTTCATCGTCGGAAGAAGCCGTCTCGATTAACCCACATTCTCAATCCTGTCCGGCTTTCCGCGCGAGCCGCTTGGGTTCTTCGCCGATAGCGTCCGGGTCCGCGTCGTAGATGATGCGGTCCTGTCCGGCCAATGCGACGAAACGCTTTCCGCGAGCGCGCCCGATTAAGGTTAAATTTGCCTCGCGTGCCAATTCGACACCCCAAGCCGTGAAACCCGACCGCGAAATCAAAACCGATATGCCCATTTGCACGGTCTTGATAACCATCTCGGACGTCAGCCGTCCTGTCGTGTAAAAGCTCTTCCCCTCAGGACCAATATTATGAAGCGCCATATAGCCGGCGATTTTGTCGATCGCATTATGCCGTCCGACATCTTCCATATAAATGAGAGGTCGGTCCTCTTCGCATAAAACACAACCGTGGATCGCCCCTGCTTGAAGGTAGAGACTGGGCGCGGTGTTGATCTTCTTGGT
>JABJCS010000317.1 GCA_018665505.1 Alphaproteobacteria bacterium | reverse complement strand
GTCACCCCCTGTGTCACCCGTGCCGAGTCAGAACAATAAAGGCCTCGGCGATTACACGCTAAGGCCTTGATATAATTGGTGGGCTGTGCAGGGCTCGAACCTGCGACCCGCTGATTAAGAGTCAGCTGCTCTACCAACTGAGCTAACAGCCCGCCTTCTTGTGAGGGCGGGGATATAGCAAAGCCCCGCCCACTTGTCGATAGCTTGTCTCGCGTCGCGCGCGATCCTGGCCTAGCTGAGCGGTGGTTTATTCCAGTCTTCTTTGAAGACCGGCTTGCGTTTCTCCTTGAAGGCGCGACCACCTTCTTGCTGGTCTTCGCCGCGGCTGACACTGAGCAATTCTCGCTGGGCGAGGGCGCTCAACTCCGAGGGGCCGCGTTGGACGACGGTGTCTCGGACGAAGCGCTTGATGGTGCGAACCACCATCGGCGAGCTGTCGCGCATGATCTCGGCGTACTCCATGGCGGCTTCGACCTGTTGGCCGACCGGGACGACCTTGTTGACCATGCCAACCTCATAGGCGCGTTGCGCGCTGAAATGCTTGCCGGTCAGCATGAATTCCATGGCGATCTTGTGCGGCAGTCGCGCGGCGAGACCGGCGATCAATCCGCCGCAGAAACCGATTTGGGCTTCGGGATAAAAGAAATCGGCGCTCTCGGACGCGACAGCGAAGTCGCAGAACTGCACCAGGCAGAACGCACCGCCGACACAATAGCCGGATACCGCTGCGACGAGCGGCTTGTCCACATCGACACCGACGCCCGGCATGCATTCCCAGAGCGCCGGATCGCGCGGCGGATCCCGGAGGTCGGCGCCGACTGAAAATGCCCGGTCCCCCGCCGCCGTGATGACGGCGCACATATCGTCGCTTTGCTGTAGGCGGATCATGGCGTCCCGCATTTGGATCACGACCCCGCTCGACAAAGCGTTCATCTTATCGGCACGGTTGATGGTGATGGTGGCGATCCGGTCCTTGGATTCGTATGTGACGAGTTCTTCGCTCGTTGCGGCGTCATTGGGCATGGGAAATGTATCCGGTCGTTAAGTTGCGAATTATGCGATGGAAATAGAGCGAATTTCGGTATTGGCACCGGGTATTGTGCCGGGAATCAACTGCCGTGGTCGTCCCCGTAGCGGCTGATCCGCATATCGCGGTGGATATAGACGTTCATCAGTAGGCCGAAGCCGATCAGGACAGTCATCATGGCGGTACCGCCGTACGAGATCAGCGGCAAGGGGACGCCGACGACCGGGATCAAACCCATAACCATGGCGATGTTCATGAAGACGTAGAGGAAGAATGTCGTGATGACGCCCATGGCGACGAGCCGACCGAAATGACTGCGCGAGCGCATGGCGATGGCGAAGCCGTAAATCACGATTGCGGCGTAAAGGGCGATCAGGAAGAGCCCGCCGACGAGGCCGAATTCCTCCGCATACATGGTGAAGATAAAATCGGTCTGCATCTCGGGCAGAAACCGGAGATGACTTTGGGTTCCTTGCAGAAATCCATTGCCGAAAACACCCCCGGACCCGAGCGCGATTTTCGATTGCAGGATGTGATAGCCGGATCCCAAGGGATCACTCTCTGGCGAGAGAAACGTCATGATCCGGTTTTTTTGATAGTTATGTAGCATTGACCAACCGACCGGTATCGACGCCAGGCCGATCAAGCCGATCAGAATGAATTTCCAAATGCGAACCCCAGCCAGGAAGAACATCGCGGCACTGCCGATCAAGAGAAGCAAGGAGGTGCCAAGGTCCGGTTGGCGCAATACCAGCGCCGTCGGCGCGGCGACAAGCAGGATCGGGAACAAGAGTTGCGTCGGGCGTGTGACATCTTCGAGGCTGAGGCGGTGAAAATATCGTGCGAGCGATAGAACCAATGCGATTTTCATCAGCTCGGACGGCTGCAAATGGAAGAATTTAAGGCCGATCCAGCGCTGCGCGCCCATGCCGACGGTCCCCGCGAATTCGACGGCAATCAGCAGAATTAAAGCAATGGCATAGAAGACATAGGCGTATCGCAACCAGAACCGGATATCGGTCAGAGCAATGGCGAGCATTAAACCCATCCCGACGGCGAAGCGGACCATCTGACGCTCCGCCCAGGGTGTGTAACTGCCGTTTCCTGCGGAATAGAGCATGGCGAAGCCGATCGAGGCGAGCGCGCAGATCAGCAAGATCAATATCCAGTTCAATTGCCAGAAACGTTGACCGAGTGTCATGGCATTGGAATTCTGGCGGTCGCGGGCGCTCATTTCTTGCGCTCCGCATCCGCTAATTGTTGCGGTAATTGGAGGCGCTGGGTTTCGCGCAGAATATCCCTTGCGATTGGTGCCGCTGTCTTCGAGCCGCCACCGCCATGTTCGATCACAACCGAGACCGCAAAAACCGGATCGTCGACCGGCGCGTAGCCGACGAAAAGCGAATGATCACGCTCGCGCCATGGTTTCTCTCGGTTCTTCCGAACGCCGGATTCGCGTTCGACCATCGTAATGCGGCGAACCTGCGCGGTACCGGTCTTGCCGCCAAAGGCTTTTCCCGGCTCCTGGATGCGAGATCTATAGGCAGTTCCGCGCGGATGATTAACCGCTTCGTCGAGAGCATGCATGACGAGCTCTCGGGCCCGCTTGGAAATGCCGGTGTGCGGGAATGAGGACGCGGTCGGGGTCTCGTCGCCGGCGTCAATGGTCTCACGTGTCAATCGAGGCAGGACCGCGTAGCCGCCATTCACGGCGCGTGCCGTCATGATGGCGAGCTGCAACGGCGTGGTCAGGACGTACCCTTGTCCAATGGCCGCGATCAGGGTTTCGCCTTTCAGCCAGGATTTGCCTAAATGCTCCCGTTTCCAGGCTCTGGTCGGAATCATGCCGCTGCGTTCGCCTGGAATATCGAGGTCGAGTTTAGATCCCAAGCCCAGCTTGCGCGCCGTGGCGGCGATACGATCGACGCCGAGTTTCAACGCCAGTTCATAAAAATAGACGTCACAGGACTCCCGCATCCCGTCGACCATATTGACGAGACCGTGGCCGTGCTTGTTCCAACAATGGAAGCGTTGATCGCCGAGTTCGGTAAAGCCGGAACAGAAAACCCGATGATCCGGTGAGATGCCCGCTCCTGCGGCGGCCATCATCACCGCGAGTTTGAAAGTAGAGCCCGGGGCATATTGACCCGAAATTGCTTTATTATTCAGTGGTGTATCGGGGTTTTCGATCAGCTCTTTCCAGGCCTTCGAATTCAGCCCTTCGTTGAACGCGTTCGGATCGAAACTGGGTGCGGAGACCATCGCCAGAATTTCACCGTTTCGGACATCGAGGACGACGGCGGCGGCCCGGCGGTAATCGGCGATCCGCTCGGTAATAAAACGCTGCAGTCTGAGGTCCATGGTCAAGACAATGCGCTTGCCGGGCCGGCCTTCGCTGCGTTCCAATTCCCGGATGACGCGGCCGATCGCGTTGACCTCGACTTGGCTGTTTCCGGCGGTGCCTCGCAGCGCCAAATCGTGTTGCCGCTCGATGCCGTTCTTTCCAATACGGAACCCAGGTAATTCGAGCAACGGATCTCCGGTTAGATCCTTCTCTGAGACCGCCGCGACATACCCCATGACATGGGCAGTAATTTGTCCGTCTGGATAATGCCGGGATTGACCGACGTCGATGCTGATGCCCGGCAAATCGGGTGCGTTGACTTCGATGCGGCTGACTTCTTGCCAGCTCAAGTTTTCCCGAACGGTGATGGGCACAAAGGCGCGCCGGCGACGGGCTTCCTGCAATACGCGTCGGCGATCGTATTCGTGAACCTCGATCACGGTATTAAGGCGATCCAGGGTCTCCCGCACATCCAAGGCTTGTTCCGGCACCAACACAACGCGGTAGTTTTGTACGTTTACCGCTAGCGGCGCTCCATTCCGATCGACGATGTGTCCCCGTGGCGGGGCCAGGAGACGGAGGTTGATACGGTTGTCGTCCGCGAGCATTTGGTAGCGCTGAGATTCCAATACCTGAAGGTAATAGAGTCGTCCGCACAACACACCCAGCAACGCAAGCTTGCCGCCGACGAGGACTGCCGCCCGACGTCCGAAGGATTTGACCCGCAATTTTTCCGGTTGCATGGCCTACTACTCCTCTTGTGGGAGCGTACGGTGCACTTGCACGAACAGCCATCCAAAAATCGGATAGGCGGCGACATTCATGGCGCATTCGTAGAATGCGGGCTCCGGCGCCAGCATGCTCGCATCCAAGAGGGAGGCTATGACCCATTCCATCGTGGCGACACATAATGAGACGATCATGAAGCCCCACCAAACGACAAAAAACGACTTACCGTAAAAGAACCGCGCTTGGGAGACGGCGATAATATAGACCACGATCAGAATTCCAGCGTTCTGTCCGATGGGACCGCCGGACATGAAGTCCTGCAGCAAACCGACGATGAAGACCGCGCCGCTGGGTAATAGGGAGGGTCGGTGTAAGGCCCAGTAATAGATAGCCATCAATGCGAAGTTGGGAGAAATCGCGGCATAACCAGGCAGATGTAAAGGCACCAGGTTAAGGATCACCAAGACCAGCGATAAGAGAAACGGCGTCAGCTTCCGGGCGGCAAGATCGATGTTCTGCCAAACGGCACTCTTCATCGATTTTGGCCGGCACCCTGGGTCATGGGTGCGTTATCCTCGCCAATCACGCCATCGAGGCCGTAATCCACAAGCCGCACGAACTCAAGCTGATCGGAACTGGCGAAGGTCTCAATCCGGATGCCGGCATCGCCGATTTCAGCAACGACGCCGATCGGCAGGCCGGTCGGGAACATGCCGCCGTGGCCCGACGTGACAACACGTGAGCCAATCTTCACATACGCATTGGCAGAGACAAAGGTCAGGCGCGGCCGTTTACTGTTGTCGCCGGCTAGCACCGCGCGGGCGCGCGAACTTTCGACGAGGACGGGAATACGGCTATTCAAATCGCTAATCAGTAAAACACGAGAGGATTTACCGCCTGTCGCGGCGACACGACCCAAAAGCCCTGCGCCGGTAATCGCGGCATGACCGCGTTGGACACCTTCGCGGGTACCGGCATTGACCAAAAGGCTGCGGATAAAAGGTCCACTGGAATCGCCGATGACGCGGGCCGCGATGGAGTGCGTTGGCGCCTCACCGGAGTATTTGAGCAGGGTGCG
>JABJCS010000316.1 GCA_018665505.1 Alphaproteobacteria bacterium | reverse complement strand
CCTGCCTGTATCTGCTCAGACGGCTCTTGCGCATGGATACCATGATAACCTCTAATCTTGGTTATCTGGGACAGCCCCAAAAAATTTACGCATTCACTCCGGAATTTCGCCCTCAAGCATTACCCGATGCATAACTCGGGGCTGAGTCAGGTCGTATTCCGCGTTGGCACGATGCATGGTGCATCGGTTATCCCAGATCACGAGATCGCCCGGCTGCCAATTGTGGCGGTATTGGAACTGGGGCTGGAAAGCGAATTCATACAGAGGATCGAGCAGGGCATCACTCGCTTGGTCGTCCCAGTCAAGAATATGGTCGATCCGGTTCGGGTTGATATAAAGCGACTGGCGCCCGCTCAAGGGGTGGGTACGGACCATCGGGTGGTCAACATCGGGGGTCTCGTCTTCCTCTTCGCCGGAGCGTTTCGCGACCCAGGATTGGTTGCGCCGGCTGAGATACTTATGCACCGCCCGCAAACTATCGATCCGGCTGCGCATATCCGGCGGAAGTGCATCCAGCACCGCGTAGCAATTAATGAACTCGGTATCTCCCCCAGCGCCTGGCAACGTGACCGCATGCAACAGGGTCAGGGTCGCAGGGTCGGCAAGATAGGAATCGTCGGTGTGCCATTGCTTCGCCTGGACCAAGGGCTTGCCGCCGAGTGAAGGCGGCCGGTTGGAGACGATGGAGACCTCGGGCGCACCTTCAATTCGATCGTTGCGCAACACAAAGGTCTTGAGTTTACCGAACAAGTTCGAAGCCTCGGCCAATTCCGTGGGCGATAAGTCCTGCCCGCGAATACAAAGGACCAAATGATCGGTGATCGCTTGGCGCAGCGCATCGCGCTCCGAGGGCGAAACCCCTGTCTTCAGATCGACGCCGACTGCCTCAGCCGCCATTACGTCGCTCAGCGACCGAATTTCTATACCCATTGGCTCGCCTCCTAGTCCTTCACACGCTATATTACAACAATCGCCAACCGAGGACGAGACCGTGTCTAACTCTCTCCATCAGATGACAATGAGTTATTCGGCAACCGAAGACCGGTTGCTCCTGCGTGTCAGCACGACAGCGCATGACGAGCATCAAATCTGGCTCACGCGGCGTTTCATCAACGTGTTGTGGCCGGCGCTCATCAAAGGCGTCGAAAAGCAGTCACTGCCACCGGAAACAGCGGCCGCGCCGACGACCACGCCGCAGGTCAAACGCGCGGTGATGGCGATGCAACATAACGACGCCCTGCAAAAGACGGACATGACGAAAAAGCACGACGAGGAGAAGATCAACAAACCCTCGACGGAGAAACCGATGCTGGCCATCGGCGGGCAGTGTACACCGCTGCCGACCGGGGGCATGCGGCTTAACCTGAAGACTGCGGAGAACCTGCAGATCGGATTGAATCTAAACGAACATCTGCTGCACGCCTTCTGCCATCAGATCACCTCGCTGACAGAAAAGGCTGAATGGGGCCTGGCTTTGGGCGTCGGCGATCCCAATGTCCAAGCGCCGCTGGGCGAACAGGCGATACACTGAATTCCCCGAACCGGTCACGGAACGATTGCGCTATTGCCGCGCCGACCCTACATTCCACGCGACTCCATAGGATACAGAAACAATTGCGATGACCGACACCGCGCATATCCGTAATTTCTCCATCATCGCCCATATCGACCATGGGAAATCGACGCTGGCTGACCGCTTGATCGAATTTTGCGGCGGCCTCGAGACGCGGGAGATGAAAGAGCAAGTGCTCGACTCGATGGATATCGAGCGCGAGCGCGGCATCACGATCAAAGCGCAGACCGTACGCCTGCAATACAAGGCCTCGAACGGAGAGATCTATACGCTAAACCTGATGGACACGCCGGGACACGTCGATTTCTCCTACGAAGTCAGCCGCAGCCTGGCCGCCTGTGAGGGCTCACTCTTGCTGGTCGACGCCAGCCAAGGTGTGGAAGCGCAGACATTGGCCAATGCGTATCTCGCCATTGACGCGGATCACGAAGTCATTCCGGTCCTCAACAAGATCGACCTGCCATCTGCCGAACCCGAGCGCATCCGCCAGCAAATCGAGGAGGTCATCGGTCTCGACAGCGAATACGCGATTGATATTTCCGCAAAGACCGGAGTGGGCATCCCAGACGTCCTGGAAGCGCTGGTCGAACGCCTGCCACCGCCCGTGGCAGGCGACCCGAGCGCGTCCTTGAAAACGATGCTGGTAGATTCCTGGTACGACCCCTATCTCGGCGTCGTCACCCTGGTACGGGTGCTTGAGGGTACACTGAAGAAAGATATGAAAATCCGGATGATGGCGACAGGTGCCGTCCATCAAGTCGACCGCGTCGGCGTCTTTACGCCGAAACGGGTCGAGACCGGCGAACTCGGCCCGGGGGAGATCGGCTATATCACCGCCAGCATCAAATCGGTGGCCGATTGCAAGATCGGCGATACGCTGACCGAGGATAGACGCCCGACGGAAACGGCGCTGCCGGGCTTCCGCCCGACGATCCCCGTGGTGTTTTGCGGCTTGTTCCCGGTCGATACCAACGATTATGAGGATTTGCGCGAGAGCCTCGCAAAACTTGCGCTGAACGATTCCAGCCTACATTTTGAGCCGGAAAGCTCCGCCGCCCTCGGTTTCGGCTATCGCTGCGGTTGCCTCGGCATGTTGCATCTGGAGATCGTCCAAGAGCGCCTCAACCGGGAATTCGATCTCGACCTGATCACCACCGCGCCATCGGTCGTCTATCAGATCCACAAAAACAACGGCGATCTGATCGAATTGCACAATCCGGCGGATTATCCGGACCCGGTCGAAATCGCCGATATAGAAGAGCCGTGGATCAAAGCGACGATCCTGGTGCCGGACGATTATCTCGGCGCGGTATTGTCGCTCTGCACAGAGCGGCGCGGCGAACAACTGGACCTCACATATGTCGGCAACCGGGCCATGGCGGTCTACCGCCTGCCGTTGAATGAGGTGGTGTTCGATTTCTATGACCGCCTGAAATCAATCTCGCGCGGTTATGCCAGCTTCGATTACGAAATGCTCGATTACGAGAAAGGCGATCTCGTGAAGGTCTCCATTCTGGTCAATGCGGAGCCGGTCGACGCACTCTCGATGATCGTCCACCGGGGCCAAGCGGAGCACCGTGGACGCCAGGTTTGCCAAAGGCTTAAAGACCTGATCCCGAGACAAATGTTTAAAGTGCCGATCCAGGCCGCCATCGGCGGCAAGGTAATCGCCCGCGAGACGATCGCCGCGATGCGCAAGGATGTTACGGCCAAATGCTATGGCGGCGACATATCACGGAAACGCAAACTGTTGGACAAACAGAAAGCCGGCAAGAAGCGCATGCGCCAATTCGGCAAGGTGGAAATCCCGCAATCGGCCTTTATCGACGCGCTCAAGATGGAAGAAGCTTAGGCGCGAACTCTTACTCTGGGCCTGTCGAAGGGTGGGTTTGTCGAAGCACGATAGCGCCATCGCTGCCGCCGGAGACGTTTGATGGAATTCCACGACATTCTCGGTACCATCGGCGTCGGCTTTATCGTCGTTATGTACGTCATGCTACAGACGGAGCGTATTGATCCCAGACGCATGGCATTTTCGATCTTCAATGCGGTCGGCTCGATTCTGATTCTGATTTCCCTCGCGTACGAGTTCAATTTCTCCGCCGTCCTGATCGAAGGCGTATGGCTGATTGTCAGTGTATACGGGTTGTGGAGGGCCTGGCGGAAGCGCTGCGCCGCGGGCTAAATCGCGCCGCTCCTCCGCAAACCCAGGCAGATCGCCGCGTAGTCGGGCTCGGAATCCGGATCGAGCACGCCGTGGCGGATCAAGAAATCGATAATCACCAAATTACAATTGAACTTGAATTCGAATGTGTCGCGTACGACCTCGGCGACCTTTTCGATCGGCCACAACATGAATTCCCCAACTTCACCGTCCGCCGCCACCGGCTGGAACGTCTCGGGAAGTTCTAGGTCGTAGCAATATTGCCGGTCCGGCTTCGCTGTATCTTCCGATTGGTGACTATAGTCGATCATACCGACGGCTCGAACGGTCCGGGCGATCTCCTGCGGAATGCCGGCCTCCTCGGCGCATTCCTTGATCATATTTTCCTTCAACCCCAGGCCGAGCGGTTGGCCGCCCGCGACCATGTTGTCCAACATTCCGGGATAGGTCATCTTGCCGCTGGCCCGCCGCGCGATCCACATATGCAAGCCATCGGCACGCCGCACATATCCATTCATATGCACGCCGGACGCCTGGATGCCGAAGAACGGCACCGCGCTGCGCTCAATTTGCATCAACGGCGGCAGGTGGCGGTCTTCTGAGATCGCATAGAATTCCGCGCGCGGCGCGAGAGTTGCGCCCGATGCCGCCAATCCCTCGACGACAGGGGCGACCGCCGCCGAGCGCGTCTCGAAATCGTCGAGACCGGACGCCAAAGTCACGCGCTCTTCATTGATGACGAAGACATCGGCATAAGCCGTCAATGTCTCGATGTTTTTACGATGGACCCAACCGACGGCACGGCCATCGATCTCGAACGGCCGGAAATGTGCCAGATCTAGATTGTTACAGGCGCGAATATGATCGAGATAACTCATGATAGGCGCTGAGAATTAAACCTCTCCCTCCCTTCGATCAAGGAGAACCGGGCGTCAGGTCGACGGACCGCACCACAAAAATCTCCTGAAGGCACCGACCGATATAAGCCGCCAGGCTTGGATCCATCCCCTCCATCTCAATCTCCACCCGCAGCTCTTCATCGATGGTTCGGGAACTCAAGGAAGCAGGTACCAAACCGCGTTTCGCGAAGGGCTCAACAATGCGAGAAAGGGTTCCCGGGTCCGACGCCGCGAACACAACAAACCGCGTGTGTTTAGAGGTTTCGTCGGGATTTATGAAAGTAGCGTTCAATGGGTCTGAAGCGGTCGCAAACGACATCGCTTTGCTCCTTAAAACAATTTTCGATCTGGAAACGAAAAAGCCGATCCCGGCCCTAACTAGAGGACCGGGTCAATAATTCGGAGATCGATAATCGTTTCAGCGAACGTTTGCATGACGACATCTTAACACTTTTCGACAGGCCGCTCAATCGATCCCCTTCAGCATTTGTTAACCTTTGCGCGTTAACTATAACCATGGTCGATGAATTCACTGCTTGACCGGATTCCGGCAGACGTTCAGATTAACGGCTTCAAAGAGCCTCAAGGGCGAAAAATATTATGTCGAACCTGTGGATTTACTTCAGAAGACCAAGTTCGGTGGTCCGCTACCGTCACGGCGGCGATACCGCGATCTATCCGATGCTGAAGCAACCGATCGTCGGAACACAGGAAGCGGTACAAGCGACCGTGGCGGCGGGTGCCGCCGACGTGCCAGTCGTACCGGAAGACAACGTCCTTGATTTCGCCTCGGGACAACGGCGTGCCGAACGGAGCCGCCCCGCCCGCAGTCCACGCTCCGGCGGAAAACCAAAACGCCGCGAATAGACGACACCTCTAGCGAGGTTTGCCGGCCGCAAGCCAATCCGCATATTCAGCCCTAATCGTATCGTCCGGCGGGTAGAGGCCGATTGTCGAGCGGCCCTTTTCCACCTGCAACTTGATAAAAGCTTCGATGCCCTCCTGCTCGACACCGTCGCGCGCGATCTCATCCGCCAAATCTTTCGGAATAACGACAACCCCATCACCGTCACCGACGATAATGTCACCCGGAATCACCGCAACACCACCGCAACCAACCGGCAAGCCGTAATCGATTGGCGTGTGTGCGGTAAGGGAGGCGGGAGCGGCGGGGCCAGCAGCAAAGACCGGCAATCCGACTTCTGAAACAGCTGCCGCGTCCCGGATACCGCCATCCGTCACCGCTCCAACACCACCGCGTTGCTTGATACGCTCCGCTAAAATATCCCCGAGTGCGGCGCA
Organism: Alphaproteobacteria bacterium; assembly: GCA_018665505.1. The sequence continues at coordinate 3,733 of JABJCS010000316.1, read as the reverse complement.
ATCACCGACCCCCCGGGCATCAATGACCAGGACCGCGCCTTCGGGTATCGTATCAATGACAACCCGTTGTGGATTCTGCTTGTCCGCCAGTATCGCGGGTGTGGAGATATCCTCTCGCATCGGAATAAACCGCAAGGTAACCGCTTCGCCCACCATCCGTTCGGATACCGCTGCAAGCGGCGCCACGCCACGCATATAGGTATTCCGGATGCCGCGCTTCAGAAGCTGCAACGTAATCGTCGCGGTTGAAATCCGTTTCAGCGCTTCGCGCGTATCGTCATTTAAATGCCCCAATTGCCGTTCCTTCCTTTGCCCTGGTATCGACTATTTTTCTGTTCATATTTCGTTCGAAAGATTATACCGCCAATATGTCTGGATTTCTCGTCCCGGTTCTGATCTTTGCGATGCTCGCCACGCTCGGCGTGTTGTTTTTCGGCATTATTACTATGGCGCGCGGCGGTGACTTCAATTTGAAGTATGGAAATAGGATCATGCGCGCCCGGATCGTATTGCAAGCCTTGGCGTTGCTGATCTTCGCTATCATTATGGTCATCGCGGGACGCGCTTGATGGTACAACTGACGAAAATCTATACGCGTGGCGGCGATAAGGGCGAAACCTCGCTTGGCGACGGCAGCCGCGTCGCGAAGCACGACCTGCGCGTTGAATCCTATGGTACCGTCGACGAAGCGAATGCGGTCATCGGGTTGGTGCGCGTCGAAATCCTCCGCACCCCGGACACCGACGACACGCTCGACCCGGCCCTTAACCGTATTCAGAACGATCTCTTCGACCTCGGCGCGGATTTGTGCACGCCGGAGGACGGCCGCAAGGCAGAAGGCGCCTTGCGTATTATCTCGGCGCAAGTCGATTGGTTGGAGAGCGAGATAGACCGTATCAACGGCGCACTCGACCCACTCTCCAGTTTTATCCTGCCGGGCGGCACGCCGGTCGCGGCGCAACTGCATTTAGCGCGCACCGTCACACGCCGCGCAGAACGCTTGATCACCGCGTTGGCCGCCGAATCGCCGGTCAATCCAGAGGCGGTCAAATACCTTAATCGCTTATCCGATCTTTTGTTTGTTATGTCACGGGCGGCCAATGGCGGTGGCGCGGATGACGTGCTCTGGGTGCCGGGCGGCAGCCGTTAGTCAGATCCGGGGGACGCCATGTTCACCGAGATTTACGAATGGCTCACCACACCTTGCCCGCGCGAGGCGCGGAAACTGGGTTATCTGCGAGAAGCCATCGCCATTCGGGCACGCTACAAACGTCACCGAACGCGCTGGCAACCACATTTGGACGCGTCGAAGGCCGTCATTCGAGCGGCAATGGAAGGTCCCGGTGACAAACGCGTGGCGGTCGTCCTAGGGTCGGGCGCATTATACGACGTCCCCCTCGACGCGCTGGCGAGGACATTCGAGCGGGTTGAGTTGATCGACATCGTCCATCCGAAAGAAGCGCGCCAAATCGCCGCAGCCTATCCGAACGTGACCGTCCGGAGCGAGGATATTTCCGGCACGTCCCAGACCTTGGCGGCACTGCCGCGCCGCGCGGCGGAAGCGCCGCGTGTCGGTGCGTTACCGATACTCGCACCGGATACCGACCTGGTCGTTTCCGTCAACCTGGTCTCCCAACTGGCGGAGATTTCGCAAGCGTGGTTGCAAGCGCGAACAGAGATCACCGAAGGCGACCGACGGTCTTTTGCGGCTGAGATCGTGCGCCGCCACGTGCAATGGCTTTCGGCGCTGAAGTGCCGGGTCTGCCTCATCAGCGATATCGAACGCCATTACGTCGACCCAAACGGCACCCCGTTGGAGCCATGGGATTCGCTCCATGGCGTGGCACTTCCGGAAGGCGGCACCGAGTGGCTTTGGGACTTGGCGCCGGCAGGCGAGAGTCACCCTGAGTTGGCCATCCAGACGACGGTTCGAGGGCTGTCCAATTTCAACTGCAACGCGCTTGAAGAGCCCGCAAAATAGCTCATCGGAATTGACCCACCGGCAGAACATTCTATGTTGCACCTGCGAAGAGGCCTGAAAGGGGTGCTGGGCCTTGCTTGACAGTACATATGTGCACCCCTAAGAAATGCGTCCCAACCGAATTCAAAGGAAGCTCTGACGATGAAGGTGCTCGTCCCCGTCAAGCGCGTGATCGACTATAACGTCAAAATTCGCGTGAAAGCGGATCAAACAGGCGTTGAAACCGCCAACGTAAAAATGTCGATGAACCCCTTCGACGAAATTGCCGTCGAAGAAGCCATTCGCCTCCGTGAGGCTGGAACTGCGACCGAAGTGATCGCGGTCTCCGTCGGCCCGCAGCAGTGTCAGGAAACGATCCGTACGGCCCTCGCGATGGGCGCCGATCGCGGCATTCTGATCCAGACCGACGATGAAGTGCAGCCGCTGGCTGTCGCCAAACTGCTGAAAGCGGTCGCCGACAAGGAAGGCCCTGATCTGGTGATCCTTGGCAAGCAAGCCATCGATGACGACAGCAATCAGACCGGACAGATGCTGGCGGCCCTCCTCGGCTGGAGCCAAGCGACTTTCGCCTCAAAGATCGAGATTGACGGTGGCTCGGCGAACGTCATCCGTGAAGTCGACGGCGGCCTGGAGACCCTGAAAGTCTCCATGCCCTGCATCGTCACCACGGATCTTCGTTTAAACGAGCCGCGCTATGCCTCGTTGCCGAACATCATGAAGGCAAAGAAGAAACCCATCGACCAGATGGGGCCAGCGGATTTGGGTGTCGATATCACACCGCGCCTCACGACCTTGAAGGTGGTGGAGCCCGCGAAGCGCGAAGCTGGTGTCATGGTCGAAGACGTGGCGCAACTAGTCGATAAGCTGAAGAACGAAGCGAAGGTAATCTGAAGATGAGCATTCTGGTCGTCGCGGAACACGAAAATTCCGAGATTAAAGCCGCTACCCTCAACACCATCGCGGCAGGCGTCGCCATCGGTGGAGACATCCACGTCCTGGTCGCCGGGCAAGATTGCGCCGCAGCGGGTGAAGCGGCGTCGAAAATCGCCGGTGTCGCCAAGGTATTGGTTGCGGATTCGGCAGAATACGCCAACGGTATCGCCGAGAATCTAACACCGCTGGTTCTGTCACTCGCCGATGATTACGAGCACATGCTGGCGAATTCGACCAGCTTCGGCAAAAACCTGATGCCGCGCGTCGCCGCCATGCTGGATGTTCAGCAAATCTCTGAGATTAGCGGCGTGACGTCGGCCGACACCTTCGACCGCCCGACCTATGCGGGAAACGCTATCGCAACAGTACAGACGAGCGATGCGAAGAAAGTCATAACTGTACGCGGCACGGCTTTCGATCCGGTAGCGGCCGAAGGCGGTTCCGCCAGTATTGAGAATATCGGCGCCCAAGGCGATGCCGGTCTCACCAGCTATGTTGGCTCAGAGATCAGCAAGAACGAACGCCCCGAACTGACATCCGCACGGGTAATCATTTCAGGCGGTCGCGGCATGCAGTCCGGCGATAATTTCCCGATGCTGGAAAAAGTCGCTGACCTGTTGAACGCCGCCGTCGGTGCCTCACGCGCTGCGGTCGACGCCGGTTTCGTGCCGAACGACTATCAGGTCGGCCAGACCGGCAAGATCGTTGCCCCCGAGCTGTACATCGCCGTTGGTATTTCCGGCGCGATCCAGCATCTCGCCGGCATGAAAGACAGCAAGGTCATCGTCGCGATCAACAAGGACGAAGAGGCGCCGATCT